>JAIYBR010000095.1 GCA_027488435.1 Flavobacteriales bacterium | reverse complement strand
GAATTTTGGTCGAAGAAATTTTAAGTATCATCTAAAAACCCGATTATTTTTGTAATTCCTTAATCCTACTTTCGCGTAAGATTGATGAGAAAGAGTTTAACCGCACACAAATTGAAGAGTGACTACTGTATTGGAGGGACATAAACTAGAATCATTGAAGTCAATTTACCATGACTTAGTTTCCCGTGTTGTTTCCTCTCCAGAAAAATCTACCTTACTCTTTTCTCATTTCGGTGATTTCGATGCGGCCAAGGTGGAGAATACAATCAAATTGATTGAAAGCGGGGTTCTTGAGAACGGTGACAAGCGTGCTACAATGAAACGCGTTTGCGGGATGCTGATTGAGTTGCTCCAGAACATCTCCAACCATGGGGCACGCGATGGTCAAGGTCACATGCATGCATACCTAATTGTCGCCAAAATTGGCCGTGAATATCAGTTGTTTACAGGAAATCTTGTATTGGCAGAAACAGTGGTTCCTATGCGGGAAAGAATTTCAGAATTGGTTAAGATGGATCTTACTGCATTGCGTAAACTCTACATTGACATCCTTTGCAACGATGTATTCAGCAGCCGTGGTGGTGCGGGTTTGGGGTTGGTAACAATCGTAAAACGAGCCGAAAACAAGATTGATTTTGAAATTGATCAGATCGATAAACACTTTGGCTACTTTCGGTTAGAAGTTACCGTTCCAGTTTCTTCGATTTGATTTCAGGAAGCGTATAAATGTGCTCGTTGAACGAATCGTACTTCTTGTTCTTAGCCGTTTTTCTTTCCTCTTAAGGTTTTTCGATTTTCCGCGAATGTTCTGCCAATAAAAGGTGGATGGCACTGCGAGTCATATCAATTCCGCAATCCCTTATTACATTTGCCTGTGTTCATTCTGAAACGAAATACACCTCGATGGCTCATCTTTTTGCTTGATACCTTCATCTGCCTATTCGCCTTCGCAGTGTCTTATCTCGTGCGCTTTGAATTCGCCCCCCCGGCCATAGAAATAGAGTTAGCAAGGGCATTCCTACCCTACTTTCTAATAATTCGCATTTCAAGCTTTTTCATTGGAAAGACTTATACGGGCATTATTCGATTTACGAGTTCACAAGACACATTTCGCATCTTCAAAGTGATAACTCTGGGCACAGTGGTCATATCGATATTGAATTTTTCGAATTACATCCTTGCAGACAAGACCTTCCTTATCCCTTTTTCGATCGTAGTGCTCGAATATCTCATTACGTTATTCAGTATGATTGTTTTGCGCATTGGTGTAAAGCTGCTCTACATGGAATTGAAAAAACCTGAGAATGTCAATAAGCGAGTTATCATCTTCGGTGCAGGCGAAAGCGGACTCATAACCAAGCAGGCCATTGATCGAGACCCAAGGTCTAAGATTGAGGTCATTGCATTCATTGATGATAATCCAGGAAAACAAGGCAAGACACTCGATGGAAAATCGATCCACTCACGGGAAAAGTTGAGTGACTTGATTGCACAAAACAATGTGGACGAAGTCATCCTGGCGATTCCTAATTTGGAAGTAAAGCAGAAATCGTTATTTATAAACGAAGCACTTAGATACGGAGTTCACCTTTCGAATATTCCCCCTATTAGTCAGTGGACGGGAGGTCAGCTCAGCGCTCGACAAATTAGAGAAATCAGAATTGAAGAGCTCTTAGGACGAGAATCAATCATGCTGGAAAGCCGACATGTGGTGAATCAAATAAACGACAAAATTATTCTGGTTACAGGCGCTGCCGGGAGCATTGGAAGTGAATTGGTTCGACAATTATTGCGCTACAATCCTCGAAAGGTCATCGTTCTCGACCAAGCAGAAACGCCGGTTTTCCTTCTTGAAAAAGAACTATTAAATCTGGGATTTGGAGGAAAGTTTGAGGTCGTATTGGGAGATGTTTGTAACACGGATCGCATGCGACGTATGATGCATCACTTCCAACCCCAAATCGTCTACCATGCTGCCGCATATAAGCATGTACCTCTCATGGAAGAGAACCCCAGCGTGGCTATTCTTACCAATGTGCATGGCACCCGAGTAATGGCTGATTTATCGGAAGAATTTGGAATAGAAACCTTCGTTTTCATTTCAACTGATAAGGCCGTGAATCCTACCAATGTCATGGGAGCTACCAAGCGCGCGGCTGAGATATACATTCAATCCAAGGACAAAGAAAGTAAGACGGCATTTGTCACTACCCGATTTGGAAATGTTCTCGGTTCAAACGGCTCGGTCATACCCACTTTTCAGCAACAAATTCGGAATGGTGGCCCAATAACCGTTACCCACCCGGAAGTAACACGTTACTTCATGACTATTCCAGAAGCCTCTCGCTTGGTTTTGGAGGCCGGCGCTATGAGTTCAGGGGGTGAAATTTTCGCATTCGATATGGGCGAAAGCATCAAGATTTCGGATCTTGCCAAGAACATGATTCGATTGTCGGGACTTGAAGTCGATCGTGACATTGAAATAGTCTACACGGGGCTTCGTCCGGGAGAAAAGTTATTTGAAGAGGTACTTAACGACGCGGAAGTCTCTATGCCAACGCACCATGCTAAAATCTTACGAGCTAAGGTCAGAGAATATGAGTTTGAGGAGGTAAATGGTAAGATTCATCAGCTCATTTCACTTTTCGACACCCAGAATAATATTGAAATGGTGCGCATTCTCAAGCAACTTGTGCCAGAATACATAAGTAGCAACAGCGATTATACTCAACTTGATTCAACGAGTTAGGTTTTGTTTTAGTTGAACTGACTAATTTTGCAAACACTAATGGAAAACACAGAATACTATGCTCACCCTTCTGCCATCGTAGACGAAGGTTGCTCTGTCGGAAAAGGAACTAAAATTTGGCACTTCACACACATCATGTCCAACTGTACCATTGGAGAGCGCTGCAACATTGGTCAAAACGTGGTGATTTCCCCCGGCGTTGTTTTGGGACAAAACGTCAAAATTCAAAACAATGTGTCGGTATACACCGGAGTGACTTGTGACGATGATGTTTTTTTAGGACCGTCCATGGTATTCACCAACGTTATTAACCCCAGAAGTGCTGTAAACAGAAAGAGTGAGTACGCAAAGACTCACGTAGGCAAAGGCGCTACTATCGGAGCAAATGCAACAATCGTGTGCGGACATGATATCGGTCCATATGCCTTTATAGGTGCCGGAGCTGTGGTTACGAAAAATATTCCAGCGTATAGTTTATGGGTAGGAAATCCGGCACGTCAACGAGGATGGATGAGTGAATATGGTCATCAACTCTCTTTTAATGAAGAAGGAAAAGCAGTTTGTCCTGAATCGGGCGAACACTATGAATTAAAGGAAGGAGTCGTTTTGAAATTGGTATAATTAACCAAGCAAACTCAACATAGATTGATGATAAAAAACTGAATTTCAGAATTCGACTCAATTGTGAAGTTCGAATGCAGATAGAATAATTGACAACATAAAGGGAAGATTTTAATGAATAAGGTAAAATTTGGAGTGATTGGTCAGGGTCACATCGGTAAACGCCATGCTGAAATGGTGCGCCGCAACAATGCATGTGAACTGGTGGCCGTATGTGATGTGATGGATAAAGACAAGTTGGGTCTTAGCGAGTTGGATGTGCCTCTGTATACCAACCACCTCGAAATGCTGACTGCACATCCGGAAATTGAGGTCATCAATGTTTGTTCACCAAATGGCTTTCATGCTGAACACGCTATGGCTGCCCTTGAACATGGTAAACACATCGTTTGCGAAAAACCCATGGCTCTGCACAAACAAGACTGTGAGTCGATTATCTACAAAGCCCTTCAAATACATCGACAGGTGTTTTGTGTTATGCAGAATCGCTTCTCTCCACCATCTGAGTGGTTGAAGTCAATCGTTTCGGACAAAATCATTGGCGACATCTACATGGTGCAATTGAACTGCTACTGGAATAGAGATGACCGCTACTACAAGAAAGGCGGGTGGAAGGGCAATCAACAACTCGACGGCGGAACGCTCTTCACACAGTTCTCGCACTTCATCGATATCATGTACTGGCTATTTGGCGATATCACAGACATACAGGCAAAGTTCAACGACTTTACGCACGCACATTCTACGGAATTCGAAGACAGCGGATTTGTGAATTTCCGCTTCATCAATGGAGGTATGGGGGCAATCAACTATTCAACTGCAGTATGGGATAGTAATCTCGAGAGCAGCTTAACCATTATTGGTAGCAAAGGCAGTGTGAAGGTAGGCGGGCAATACATGGACAAAGTTGAACACTGTCACATTGAAGGGTATTCAATGCCTGAATTGGCACCAACCAATCCGGCAAATGACTATGGCCACTACAAGGGTTCGGCGAATAATCATCACTACGTCATTCAAAATGTAGTCGATACCATTCATGGGCATTCAACCATCACCACCAACGCACTGGAAGGATTAAAGGT
>JAIYBR010000138.1 GCA_027488435.1 Flavobacteriales bacterium | reverse complement strand
TGTAGCTGGTTTGCCTGTAATCGACCTATTTACGATCTACAATCCGATTATTGAGCAGAATGGTCAGTTGCAAATTCAAGCGGTGTCCTCTATTCCTGCTGCCGAATAATAATGAAGGGCCTATACATTTTGCTATTTGTACTGGCTAGTGCAAATGCATTTCAAGCGCAAAACATAGTGCGCTATGAATACTTTATCGATACAGACCCCGGTCCGGGAAATGGCGTGATACTTAGTCTTGACCAAGACTTTGTGACTACAGAAATAATTGCGACCAATCAGCTTTCCGTAGGATTGCACCGAATGGGTATTCGTTCGCAATCGCTCAGCGGTTTATGGAGCGTGCCGGGCTTTAGATTCTTTCTTATTCAACAAAATGAGGACGGAGTAAATATAGCAACCGAAATTGTATCCGCAGAATACTTCATCGATGCAGACCCTGGTCCCGGAGATGCTATCGAAGTATCGCTAGATGAAATGAACTCCTTGAACGAGAGTGTTTCCACCAGCGGTTTATCGCTTGGGTTGCACCGCATGGGAGTGCGCACCAAATCCACCTCAGGTTTTTGGAGTGTTCCAAGCTTTCGATTTTTTGCTATTCAATCGACCGACGAAGGGGGAACTGCATTGATCGAAATTGAAACTGCAGAGTACTTCATCGATCTAGACCCAGGTCCCGGAAGTGCCAACGAGGTATCGCTGGATGCATTGAATTCCATGAACGAAATTGTTGCCACGAGCTCATTATCGCTTGGGTTGCATCGAATGGGAGTGCGCACAAAATCAACCTCAGGGCTTTGGAGTGTTCCAAGCTTTCGATTTTTCTCTATTCAACAAGGCGACAACGGAGTAGTTGAATCGGACGAGATAGTGGCCGCGGAGTATTTTACAGATATTGACCCGGGACAGGGAATGGGAATTCCAATTTCTATAAACCCTAGTAGCAGTGTTTCATTGGATGAGACTCTCGAACAGTTGGGTGCTGAATTGGGCTTACATTCTATTTCTATACGATTTAAGTCAAGCCGTGGTTATTGGTCCGTACCATCAACCCTTGAGTTTACCATCTGCACTGTTTACGGTCCGCTTTCGGTTTATTCATATCAGCAAAATGGTTATCAATTGAACTTTGCCAGTGAGTCACTCAATGCTGACTCGCTTGAATGGATGTTCCACGATGGTCAGGTTTCCAACTCTCTTTATCCAACGAAAACCTATATTCCGGGCGTTTATCCGCTAAGTTTAACCTCGTTCAATGATTGCGGCAGTAATACGATTACGGATACTGTTGCGCTGAACGGTGTAGCGCAGTTGTCACCTCTCAGGGGGGCCAACCTAGGAACAGTGAGCATGTATTTGTACGGTGCCGGATTTTCAGAGAGCTCAACTTTCCGGTTGAACGGCCCTGAAGTTATTGAAGGTGCTAATGTTGTGTTAAACGATAATAACACACTGGCCATCGTTCAATTCAATTTATTGAATCATGCCACAGGTGAGTACGATGTAGAAGTTGGAATTGAGGGAATTGATCTTTACGTCCATCCGGAGCCGTTCATTGTTGAAGACACTTTAGTGGGAGGCATTTCATATGCATGGAATGATCCCATGAATGTAAGACCATTCAATAACACTACGTTTAGTCTAACCATTACAAACAGTTCCAACATAGATATCAATGCTGTTCCATTTGTGATGTATTTCCCTGATTACGCCACCATCACACCGCAGTTTGAAATTTCCAATGTGCCCATGCCGGGAGTTAATGATACGACAACTAACTATTTTACCTTATTGGGCGCTGATGCTGAAGATTTTGCCAATCTCAAAGCATTCTTGGGGGTTTGTCCTATTCTGCCTGCCGATCGAAGCATCACCTATGCTGTGAAAGTGCGTATGAATCAAATAGGCCCTTACACGTCTCATGGCTTTGTCCTTAATTTAAATGATGAGTCGCCATTGCCGATTAATCGCTCTTTCCTTGACGCGCAAGTAGTTTACAACACAGGCGATAGATCAGCCGGTCCACTTGGTTGTATAGCTGCTACGCTTGGTGGTGTAGCAGATGCATTGGGACTCATTCCAGGGGCAGTTGGTCCTGTCGTTGCGTGCGCAGCCGGCGTGGGACAAGCCGCTGCGGCACTTGCTTGTGCTGCTACCGGACCCTCTGATTCGAACAGCGACAATCTGACCGCACTTGGTTTGATGACGAGTTTAGCTGCAACTACAGCCAATTGCGCGCTTGCTGCGTTAATTGTAACCAGCCCTGCAACAATTGCCGCATTGAGTTTGATAAGTACTTTGAGGAAAGCAACCACATCTATAAATAATGTGACTGCAGCAAGTACCATTGTATCAGACGCAAGTGGGGTAGGAGATAATTGTTTTAAACCCAAGGCGCCGCCACCACCATGCTGCGGAGCTTCCTTTAATTCAAGCGACCCCAATGAAATAATAGGTGTAAACGAAGGCGACTTTTTTACCAATGAAGTGGTATTGCCTTATTCTGTGTTTTTTGAAAATCAGGCTACTGCAACAGCGAGTGCAGTTGAAGTAGATGTTTATGACACATTGAATACTGAGTTATTCGATATGAGCACATTCGAGTTGGGAGCTATTTCTTTTGGAACGCACAATATAATTGTGCCGAGAAGTTTAAGCCAATTCAGCACCAATTATGGTTTGGGCGATGGAAACATAGTTCGAATTGATGCTGATTTGAACTCACTTAACGGGGTTATTCATTGGCACTTTATCACATTGGATAGTCTTACGCTGGATTACCCTGCTGATATATTCTACGGATTTCTCCCTCCCAATGTCAATGGAATTGAAGGTCAAGCCGAGTGTAGATATTCAGTCGCCAGAAAGACATCTCTTACACATGGTCAGCTAATTCAAAATCGAGCGAATATCATCTTTGATGGCAATCCCGCTATTATTACCAATACGTGGGAATTGACATTGGATTTAATTCCTCCCGTTACGCTTGCTGCTGAGGTAATCCCCACGGATAGTGCTTCATTCACATTGGTTTGCGAAAGCACAGATGAAGGTGTGGGAATTGGAACTTACACGGTTTATATCTCTATCAATGGCGGTGAGTACATTTACCTTGAGGATTTGGGTCCGAATGGAGAACTGATTGTACACGGCAATTACGGCGACAGTTATGCATTTTATTGCGTTGGTGCCGATCGATGCGGAAACAGAGAAGTAAAACAACCGACTGCTGAATTGACATTTACGCCCTGGCCTGTGCAAATTGAGGCCGGAGTTTCTATTGTCAATCTATTATGTCCGACGGACACTACAGGCTCTATCAGTCTGAGCTTGGTTGGTGGCGATGGAAACTATACGGTTTTGTGGAGCAACGGAGAAACCGGCACTCAGCTCGATAGTTTGGCTGCAGGCGACTATACGGTTACTGTTGAAGATGGAGTCGGAAATCAATTCCAGTCAACATACAGTGTGGTGAGTCCACCTGCCATTATCGCAAATGCCACCATTACAGCTGCTTCTTGTTTCGGAGAAACGGGAAGTGTGACACTCGATATATCAGGAGGCACAACGCCTTATTCTGTTGTTTGGGGAGGGCAGGATCCTACTTCATTGCCGGTTGGCGAATACAATTATTATGTCGTGGATCAAAACCACTGCGTATTCGAGTCGAGTGTTGTAATTACTGCTCCATCGGCTTTAATGGTTGAAAGCAGTGTGGTGGCCGATTCCAATGCAATCTGCACAGGCTCCATTACATTGATGGTAATCGGTGGAGTCGCTCCCTATTCATTCGAATGGAGTCACGATGCGACACTGAATAGCTCGAGCGCTCAGAATTTATGCGAGGGCAACTACAATGTGACGGTTACGGATGCCAATGGTTGTGAGGTTGTCAATGAGAATCTCTTGGTACTTATTGGTATTGGGATGGAACTAACTAAGCCCTCGCATTGGGTGTTGTCACCTAATCCAACGAAGGGCCAATTGTTGCTCACATGCGGACGCAATGAGCGCATCGACTTCGTTGATTTATACGATGCAGAAGGACGCTTGATAAAACATGCTTGCTCCGTTCAAAACACGATTGAAGCAGGCACGTTCATGCTTGATTTATCCAACTATCCGAATGGTATTTATACGATTCAAATCAACACGCCCACGCGAAGAGAGACGCAGAAGGTAGTGTTGAGTAAAGACTAACGTTTTAACCCCTTAAAAGTCCGTGCTTTTCTCCATGAAGGGCGCGGATTTTTTTTTATCATCTAGACTGGGTTTGTCGCTGATGGCGTCGGCTTAGCGCAGCGTAGCCAGCTGTCTGAGCTTAGTCGAAGGCAGTGGCGGCAAGCGGCTATCTCAATACTTGCAAGCAACCGTTACGTTGCTCAATAGTTTTTCCAGAGCTATCAACGGCGGTGAGAGTATAATAGTAAACACCATCTGCAACGGTGTCGCCATTTAGCTTGGCATTCCAGCCGCCACGCGCGTCGGTTGTTTCAAAAACTTGAGCACCCCAGCGATTGAATACGGTTAACTGCCTGCGATATCCCAAGGTCCATTCCGGTTGAAACATGTCGTTCAGTCCATCGCCATTAGGGGTAATAATGTTTGGGATGATCTCGCTATTGCAATCTGCAAAAACAGTAATCTCGTCGCTTGCAATGCAATCGTTGGTTATTGCATAAAGAGTATAGCTGGTGGTGAAAAGCGGTGAGGCGAGAGGATTCAACGTATCAGCGTTGCTCAGCCCGAGCGATGGCTCCCAATACACACTGTCGGCATTGGTCGTTGCCTGGATGAGTAGCGGTGAATCGCAATTAAACGTGCTGTCAATTCCGGCGTCGACCCATGGTAAGGGCTGATACACGAGGTTGAATGAGGTCGCTTGATCACAAATCCCTTGAGCGGAAAGAGTCGCTGTATAAACCCCTCCTGAAGTAACGTCGATTGAATTACCAATACTTCCGGTGTTCCATTCAATTGAACCGGTTGTCACAGTTGACTGGGCGGTGAGAGTAACCGTACTTCCCACACAGGGATTGTTGTTGCTTGCGCTGATTGTTATACTTCCTTGCGAGGTTCCGCCATTAGATGTTCCCGGAGTGATGTCTGCGCCGTCGGAAAGCCAAATGGAGGCATCGCTGCACGGGCGATAAACCGATTCGCCATTGTTCGGCCCTGGAATTGACTCGAACAAGTTGCTGTTGGCCTGCAGCGAAATGGTTTGAGGAAGACAGCCGCTCAGCATGTCGGTTTGGAACTGAGGAGTTTGAACAAATTGTCCAATACCCCAATAAACCGCGTCTTGCCATGCACCATTGCCTGCTACTAAGGCCAGCTGCTCATTGCCGTTGGTGAGAATGCCCACTTCCGCGTCTGGACCACTTGTGCAATTGCACGAAGAAATGTCTAAATCAACATCCACTCCCGAGTTGGGCGAACCAATGACGAGATATGAATTTGCACCTATGATGGTGCCCGAAGGAAACGTAACGGCAAAATCGCCATCGGTAAGAACGAAACAGCTTGCATTTACAGGATTCGGACATGTGTTGTAGATCTCAATCCACTCGGCGGTTTCCGGTGCGCACGAACCGTCGCAATCTCCGGCTGCGTTAATCATGATTTCGTTAATGACGAGACATTGGGCGGATGTTCTTAGGCCGATAATAAAGCTACCTATTAATAATAAAACGATTCCTTTTACGCACATTGCATTCATAGCTGCAAAGGTAGCAGGCATGTTAATTCGTTTTTATCTCATCGCAGAATCATAGGTGGAAGCAATCTGATGTTCATCACGCCTGCGCTTATCGGTATCTAATTACTTGCGACAATGAAGTCGATACGTGTGGAATATCTTGCCTTTGTGCTGATGCTTTCGGCGTGCCGACCTGCAACGAATGAAGACAAGTCCTCAGAAATACAGAATAGTCAGGAAACGACCGATTCCATGCAAGATGTTCACGCTTCCTATTTTAAGATTCAATACTCGGTTAACGGCGGTCATTACTTAGACTTCATGGATAGTTTAGGGCGAGCGCTAAGCGATTCACTTCAGTATCGCTGCGATGAATATGTGCTGGTGCATAGCAATGCGTGGCTGCTCGATAGTTTACGAAGACAGGATTATTATATTCGGAAGGAAGGCGGCGAATGCGTGGGAGATCAAAAGCAGCTGGTGGTTTTTCGACCTGGTGATTCGTTACGTATTCCTTCAAAAGAACAGAGCGATGATATCCTAGGCCGGCTATCTCGGATTTGCATCGACGTGAACATTCCCGAATACAAATTGCGCATTTACGAGGGCCATAGCATTTTGCATGAATGTCCCGTAAGAGTAGGGAAGAACGAGCGCAAGTTTTTGTCACTCGCCGGTCATGAGGTGGACTTGCGCACGCCCATTGGCAAGGGCACAATTGTTCGCATTGCCCGCGACCCTTGGTACATCAATCCGGTGGATGGTCATCGCTACCGCAGCACCCGTCGCGACGACGGACGCTACACAGCTCTCCCGCGTATTCCCTTTTTGGAGCCCGAAATAGACCATCGCCGAAGTGGAGCGCTCATTCATCCCACCACCAACCG
>JAIYBR010000210.1 GCA_027488435.1 Flavobacteriales bacterium | reverse complement strand
CCGGATTAACGCTACGCGATCTCGTTTGGATGGGAACGTATAATGCGCGCAACGCGGCTAACACTGTCGAACTCAACAGCATTACAGACGAGTGTATCGACATTATGGACCTTCGCGTTCTTGCGCAGCAACCTCTCGATCAATTGAGCGATGGCGAACTTCAAAAAGCCATGATCGCGCGGGCCCTCGCGCAGAAACCTTCTTTTCTGCTGCTCGATGAGCCCACAACATTCCTGGACTATGTGGCAAAAGAAGAATTGATGGAAACATTACGACGCCTCTCAGAAAACAAGGGGCCTGGAATTCTCTTCACATCACACGACCTCGACATTATCGGGAAACATGCTCAACGCAAGCTGGAATTGACGAATGGAGACATAAGCGCAATCAACTAAGCAACGCTCGAAATAGCACCAAAACTGCTTATTTTCGTCACCCCAAAACCATTGAGCTATGAATATTACGGTTGTAGGATCAGGCTATGTAGGCCTCGTATCAGGAACATGCTTCGCAGAAACCGGCAACAATGTGACCTGTGTTGACATTGATAAGGCGAAAGTAGAGCGCATGAAAAACGGCGAAATTCCAATTTATGAGCCGCACCTCGATGTGTTATTCGAACGCAATATTCGTGAGAACCGCCTACAATTCACTACTGATCTTAAAAGCGCGGTTGACTCGGCTCAAATCATTTTTCTTGCTCTACCTACTCCACCCGGTGAAGACGGCAGTGCCGACTTAAGCTATGTGCTCAATGTAGCTAACGAGTTGGGGAAAATCATCACCGACTACAAAGTGATTGTAGATAAAAGCACGGTGCCTGTTGGTACAGCAGAAAAAGTACACAATGCAATCGTAACCCATACCAATATCCCGTTCGACGTGGTGAGCAATCCGGAATTTCTTCGGGAAGGTTTTGCGGTCGATGATTTCATGAAACCCGATCGTGTCGTGATTGGAACCAACAGCGCGCGCGCCCGCAAACTGATGGAAGAGCTGTACAAGCCATTTACGCGTCAGGGCAACCCTATCATCTTCATGGATGAACGCAGCGCTGAGCTTACGAAATATGCTGCAAATGCATTTCTAGCCACCAAGATTTCTTTCATGAATGAGATCGCCAACTTCTGCGAAAAGGTAGGCGCCGATGTCGATATGGTTCGCATGGGCATGGGCACCGACACGCGCATTGGTAAGCGATTCCTTTTCCCCGGAATTGGTTATGGCGGATCATGTTTTCCAAAAGACGTACAAGCCTTGTTTCACAGCGGCATGGAGAATCATTATGAATTTAAGATTCTGAAGAGTGTCATGAAAGTCAATGAGCGTCAGAAGACAATTCTTCTCGGCCCTATACTCGACCACTATCAAGGTTCATTGACCAATAAAACAATTGCCTTGTGGGGACTTGCCTTCAAACCTGATACGGACGACATCCGCGAAGCACCTGCACTCTACATGATAGAACATTTATTGGAAGCAGGAGCGAAAATCGTGGCCTTCGATCCGGAAGCTATGGAAAACGTAAAGCGTCAGAAGGGCTACGCGATTACCTACGCCAGTGATCAATATGAAGCGCTAAAAGATGCCGATTGTTTGCTCATTTGCACCGAGTGGAGCGCGTTCAGAAATCCTGACTTTAGTAAAATGTCAGAATTGTTGAAGACCAAAACGATCTTTGATGGACGCAACTTGTATGATCTGGAAAAAATGATGGAGCTTGGTTATTTCTACAAAAGCATTGGACGCTCTATCGTAGAAGCATAGCTAACCAAGCAATTACTGAAGTCTATCGTTTGTCTTTGAATCGGATGCATCATCCGACTTGTAATGATATTTCACTGTGACTGTTGTTTCGACAGGAGGTTGGGTCTCACCTACTCGTGCCCTCCAAAGTGCATATTCTTCGTCGGTCATTTCCGGTTCACTTTCAAACTGATATTGCTTGCGCTGTGGTCCCTTTTCACGCCACCACAAAGCAGCCAGGACACCAACTAAAAAACCGCATGCATGTCCTTCCCATGAAACTTTTTTATCGACCGGGAACACATACCAAACAAGCGAACCGTAGTAAAGCACAACCACTAAGGCAACACGAAGGAGCACCGGATTTTTTCGAATCAAACCACTCACGAACAGAAAAGCAAACTCGGCATAAATCAAGACACTAGCCCCAATATGATTCCCGTCTCTGCCCGCAAGCCAAAGCAATGCAGGTGAAAGAAAGAACACGGCAACAAACACAGGAATCGCAATAGATCTGTAGAAATAGAATACGAATGAGTTTAGTACAAACAGCGCGAGTGAGTTTTGGACGATATGATCCAGATCTCCATGCAAAAAATGAATGGTAAAAACGCCTCGCAAACCCTCGGGTACGCGAGGCTTCAATCCATATTCTTTCAGCTGATATCCAAGATACTCGTCGAGGATAAAGACCGACCAACAGATAACAAGTAAAAATGCCGAGTATAAAAGCGCATCGCCAATTTTAGCTCGGTCTGCCTTGATTGAAACAGCATTCGATGAAGACTTTGCTCCCAATGATTTTAATTTTCGGAAGTCAAAACGGTAATTTGACCTTCGCGATTGTACAATTCACCATCGAGACCAACTGCCATGAGACGATAATAAAACGTGCCTGCTGACACATCCCTTGGTGACCATGAGTCATTGATACCATCAACCCGCTCAATCAAACTGCCCCATCGATTAAAAATATCTACTTGCAGTTCGGCCATGTTTCGGGAAATCACACGCCAAGTATCATTCATTCCATCGCCATTCACACTCACTACATTAGGCACAACCAACAGTTCAGAGTCATAATAGGTTTCCAGCGTATAGGAATAAACGGAAGGGCAACCATTCAAAAATGCAGTGAGCGTTATGGTATGAAACTGATCGCCATCAAAAATCGCCGATGCAGGAGCATTGAAATCATTCGTCTCCAGCGAATCCCCATTGCCAAAATCCCAAATGAAATAATCACCATTCGAAACATTCTCGAAAAACACCTCCATGGGCGGAGTTCCAAGTGTATCAGAAGCATTGAAAAACGCTATGGGCTCATAAACTACAACCTCCAATGTTGTATCGCCAAAGCAGCCATTACTATCGACTCCCCCCACGAGGTAGGTCGTGGTTTGGAAAGGCGAAGCTACTGTGAGCAATTCATCTGGACTCTCCAACGAAGGCCCGGACCATTGCGCTGAAACCAATCCAGTTACTTCCAGAACTTCCGACTCACCCTTGCATATTTCGATGGGGCCATTGGTGGTTGGTATGGGCGAAGCAAAAACATTCACCAAAACATCTTCCGTCGATACGCAGCCAAATTCTGAAAATCCTTCCACCGCATACAGAGTGGAAGTGGCTGGCTGTGCTGCGGTATATGCGAGGTCGGGACTTTGCAAAGAACCGGCAGGCGACCAGCTATATTGTGCAGCGCCGGAAGCAAACAATTGTGCACTTCCCTCAGGGCAGATACTAGTGTCGGCAGCAATTATCAAAACAGGTAATGGGTAGACTTCAATTGAATCAACTAATGTCGAAGTACAAACATCTGTGTAAACGTATTGAATAATGGCACTTCCCTCACTTGCCTGCTGCGGATTGAACAGCCATTGTGCGTTTGAACCTTCAACGCCATCGCCTGAAAATTGTCCGCCGGTTAAATTCGCTTCAATATCTATTGGAGATTGATCAACACAAATGCCTGCAGGAAGCAATAAATCAATTACCGGAAAGTCTACAATTTCTATACTCACACTGTCGACAGAAGCGCAAGAATTCGACAACGTATAACGAAAGTAATGGATGCCTGCGCTCAACGTTGACGGATTCACTATTCCTTGGATTGCATCAACAACACCTTCGCCCGACCAAACTCCTATTCCTTCAATAGCCTGCAAACTCAAAGATTCTGCGTCAATACAAATCGGAGAAAGGGGCTGCAGGGTGATAGTTGCATCTTCCACTTCTATCCGGACACTATCGGAGGAACTACAAGCTTGATCGTAAGTGGCAACGATTAAGAACTCACCCAGTCCTGCCGACACAGGGCTGAACAAACCTCCGTTCTCGGAAATCACGCCCACACCTTGCCATTGAACTTGTGTCAAGTTCGATTCCAAATTCAACGTGCCCGATTCAATACAAATCGCTGTGTCACTCGCTAGAATCTGCAACGGAATAAACTCCTCGACGAACAGCGTCACGCTGTCGGTAAATGCGCATGAGTTTCGAAGCGAGTAATAAAACTG
>JAIYBR010000281.1 GCA_027488435.1 Flavobacteriales bacterium | reverse complement strand
TGGTCTTGGGTTGCATGACTTTTAGTTGCTCCACGATTCGCTCTGCTAAAAGAGCCCCGCGGGGCTGCAAGCCAATGATAACCGAATTACTGAAATCGTTATGATTCTCGATTAACTGACACGACAACCTGGTAATTATCAGGTGCAAAAGCTTGCTGTCGATCAGGGTAATTTGACGCATTTGGAATGCGAAGATAATGCAAGGGCATTTATTAGAAAACCGAAGTGACCTCTAAGATTGTTCAAATACAAGAGAAAACAAGATGAAAGGCATTAATCCAGATAACGCCTGCACTAGCTGCGCGACATAATCTCTTCCAAATCCGCAATATTGCGGGAAAGATCGGTCTGAATAATGGCCCACAAAACCTCGTCGTCGACATCGAAAAACTCATGCACGATAAAGTTCCGCAGGGCCAACATTTGATTCCAAGGAATCTGTTTGTGCTTGCGTTGAAAGTTGAAGGGCACATGCTTCACGCTTTCGCCCATGATTTCAAAATTGCGAATGATCGCGTCTTTGACAAGTTCATCTCGATCGAAATCATCGAACGACTTAAAGTCGGCAGTATACGCGCGAATCTTTTTCATGGCCATGAGCATGGCATCCAAAAAGAAATCGTATCGGGATGAAGTACCGTTCATGCAAAATGAATGGATGACATGATTTCGTTCTTCAACGCAGGCTTAATGGCTCGAGGAGTGAGAATATCAATGTGAACACCAAGCTTCTCCTCAATGTGTTCTTTCAATTCAAACAGCTTCCACCCAAGTGGTTTCTCTAGTTCAACATACACATTGATGTCGCACAATCGGTTGTGATGATGGTCGATATAACAATCGAAGCAACCAATCTTCGTGACCCCAAATCGACGTTCCAGGTCATAACGCATGCGAGAAAGTTGCTTGACAATGTTCGGATCCATTTCAATTAACGCACAATCGTCATTTCGTTCAGGAGATAATCGGCGTCGGCATATACGTCGATAACCCAAAGCACGTAGCGAATGTCGACCATGATGTTACGGCAGATTTCCGGGTTATACATGATGTCGCTCATGGTGCTTTCCCACGAGCGATCGAAGTTGATACCCGTGAGCTCCCCTTTCGCATTCAATGCCGGCGAACCGCTATTGCCACCAGTTGTGTGATTGCTTCCGGTGTAGCACACGTTCAATTCGCCATTCGAACCGTAAGTACCGTAGTTGCGCGCTTCAAGCAACGACTTCAATTTTGAGCTAATAGCAAAGTCGGGGTTGCCTGTATAATATTTCTGCAAGATGCCATCAGCGGTGGTGTGTGGAGTATAATGTTCACCGTCGCGTGGGTAGCTTCCATCCACTTTACCATAGGAAATGCGCAAGGTGCTGTTGGCATCGGCCCAGTAATTACCGGGGAACATCTTCATCATGCCTTCGGTGTATTTCTGCATCCAGTAATCGATTTGCTTGTTGTAATCGCCCACCTGCGGGCGCAAACGCGCATTATAATCAGTTGTCATCGCATTCGCAGCAGCGTAAAATGGATCTGCTTTCAATTTCTTAATCATTCCCTTACCGGGCTTGGCAAGAAGCTTAAAGAGAGCTGTCGAATCGCTGAACACCGATTTCATATAATCGAGCGGCAAGCTTGCGGCTTGCTTACTATCTGCAGCACCTCGTTTATTATACTTAACATCGTGTAGAGGTTGCAAACGCTTGTAAATCGCCATCTCTGTTTCCAAATCGAAGTCCTTGTAGAAAGCACGAGCCCCTTGTTTCAGTTCTTCAAGCGTCGCTGCCAATTTTCCTTTCGCCTGAAGCGTGTCGTAGTTCTCTATTAGCTCATGAAAGCGATAACTGAAGTTGAAGAGTTCAGGACCGTAATACATATACTCTGCAAACAATTGCGTCTCGAAGTTGAGGTGGTTCACGTCGTTGTAGAGAGATTTGAGTTTAGGCAATACTTGAGCGTAGGCCCTAAACTCCGGCTTGAGGCATTGCGCCGCATACTGTTCTTCGAACGCGCGCTTTTGCTCGAGAGCGCGGAAGTTGGTGAGACCAATTTGCTGGCCTTTCCATTTTTTCCAAGCATTGGCCACATCGCTTTGCTTGGCAGCGTATTTAATGCGGATTTCATCGCTGGCACGCATGCGACCTTCCAACACAGCTATGGTTTGATCACGCATATCGATGCGCATAGGGTTGAGTTGGTTCGTAATAAAATCAACTGCGTAGCTGGTAAGCAAATGCTCTGTGCGACCGGGAAAGCCATAGACCATGCTGAAATCACCTTCTTTCACACCACCAATATTGATAGGCAGGTGATGAGCCGGATGGAAGGGCACGTTCTTATCGCTGTACTTCGCGGGCTCATTGTTGGCATCGGCGTAGATGCGAAACACACTGAAATCGCCTGTGTGGCGAGGCCAAACCCAGTTGTCGGTATCGCCTCCAAACTTCCCGATTTCACTTGGAGGTGCCCCCACCAAACGCACGTCGTTGTATGACTTAGTGAGGATGGCCAGGTATTGATTGCCATAGTTGAACGCCTTCAATTGCAAGCCCAACAGAGGGTTCTCTTTCTTATATTTCTCTTCGAGTGCCTTTTTGTTCTTCTGCAGCAGTGCATCCACCTCGGTAGGCGACATAGTTGCAGTGATACCCTTGCGCATCGCTTCTGTGACATCGTCCATCCGCACTACGAAAACCACGCTCAACCCATCACAACGAAGCTCTTCTGACCTGCTCTTGGCCCAGAAGCCATCGCGCAGGTAGTCGTTTTTCAGGGATGAATGGTATTGAATATAATCGAATCCGCAGTGGTGATTGGTAAACAGCAGACCATCGTTGCTCACGATTTCGCCGGTACAACCGCCTCCAAAAAGCACGATGGCATCCTTCAGGCTTGAGCCATTGGCATCGTATAAATCTTCGGCAGTCAATTGCAATCCTTGCGATTGCATGTCGCTATACACCACATTGAGCAGCGACGGAATCCACATTCCCTCTTTAGCGGTTGCTGCATGGGTAATGATTAACAGGGCTGAGAGTAATCTAAACTTCATACGAATTTGTTTGGGGGCGCAAGGTAGCAAAAGGATTATAGGATTGTAGGATTATAGGATTGTAGGGGGCGCAAAACTTTCAACCTTCAACTTTCAACCTTCATAGTGTTTACCAATAAAAAAGCCCCGACAATCTGCCGGGGCTTTTCAAATCTATCAGAATACAAGATTACTTGCCTTCTTCAGTACCATCGCCTTCCATCTTTTCTTTCAAGTTGGCAAGCACGCTAAGGTCACCCAAAGTAGACTTCTCTACTTGTGCATTCACAGCCTTCACGGCGTTTGAATCAGTTCCTTCAGGCTTCTTAGCACGAGGAGCTGCCTTCTTAGCTGCTTCAGGACTGCCCGGCTCATCTTCTTTCCATGTGCCAGTGTGGCTCACAGAAATCTTACGCTGGTTCTTGTTGAACTCAGCAATGATGAAGTCGAGAACGTCGTCAACTTTGGCAGTTGAACCATCTTCCTTCTTGAGGTTCTTGTTCATGCAGAAGCCTTCTAAACCATATGGCAATGCCACGATGGCGTGTGAACCTTCCTTACGAACGATAGTACCCTGGTGCTTCGAACCTTCAACGAATACGGTTTCGAATACATCCCATGGGTTTTCCTCAATTTGCTTGTGACCAAGGCTGATGCGACGGTTGTCCTTATCGAGCTCAAGTACCACCACTTCCAGTTCATCGCCGATGTGGCAGAACTCACTTGGGTGCTTGATTTTCTTGCTCCAAGAAAGATCGCTGATGTGAATCAGACCGTCAATGCCTTCAGCCAATTCGCAGAACACACCGAAGTTGGTGAATGCGCGAACCTTCGCCTTATGCTTGCTGGTAACTCCGAAGCGAGACTCGATGTTCTCCCATGGATCCTGCGTCAATTGCTTCATACCCAAAGACAGCTTGCGCTCTTCTTTGTCTACGCTCAAAATAACGCACTCTACTTCCTGACCTACTTTGAGGAAGTCTTGCGCTGAACGCAAGTGTGTGCTCCATGACATTTCGCTTACGTGAATCAAGCCTTCTACACCGGCTGCCACTTCTACAAAAGCACCATAGTCGGCCAAAACAACTACTTTTCCTTTCACTTTCTGGCCTACTTCCATTGTGCCTTCCATAGCATCCCATGGGTGCGGAGTAAGTTGCTTCATACCAAGGGCAATGCGCTTCTTGTCATCATCGAAGTCGAGGATAACCACATTGATCTTAGAATCAAGCTGCACAAGCTCTTCCGGATGTGTTACGCGGCCCCATGACAAGTCGGTGATGTGAATCAATCCGTCTACGCCACCAAGGTCTACGAACACACCATATGAAGTAATATTCTTCACAACACCTTCGAGAACCTGTCCCTTTTCGAGACCGCTCATGATGAGCTTCTTCTGCTCTTCAAGTTCAGCTTCGATAAGTGCTTTGTGCGATACAACCACGTTCTTGAATTCGTTGTTGATTTTCACAACTTTCAACTCCATGATTTTACCCACGTACTGATCGTAATCGCGGATAGGCTTCACGTCGATTTGTGAACCAGGCAAGAAAGCCTCGATACCAAATACGTCCACGATCAAACCACCCTTCGTGCGGCTCTTCACCTCACCCTTGATGATTTCACCGCTTTCCAAAGCAGCGTTCACATTGCCCCAAGCGCTAAATACGCGAGCGGTTTTGTGTGACACATGGAGTTGTCCGTTTTTATCTTCTGTCTGTTCAATGAAAACCGGAACCAAATCACCGGCCTTCAGGTCGGGATTGTAGCGGAATTCACCTGCAGGTACAACACCTTCAGACTTGTAACCGATGTTTACTACAACTTCCTTTTTGTTGATGCTAACTACGGTACCGTTTACAACTTCACGCTCGCGAATTACCGACAATGTAGACTCGTACATTTTGTCGAGCTTCTTGCGCTCATCGTTGTTGTAACCACCGGCTGCTTCGTAAGCATCCCAGTTGAATTCCCCTTTTTCGTTGAGGTACATTTGCTCATCAGCCGTGCTGAAAATCTCGAGCGGTTCTTCCGCGCCGATCTCTTCTTCTGGAGTTGATTCTACTGTTGCCTCGGTGTTTTCAGAGGTTGCCTCATTGACAATGTTGAGGTCTTTTTCTTCGGCTTCTTCAGCCTTAACTCGTTTCGATTCAGCCATGTTGGCTTTGTTTTAATTGTATTCTGTTTCTCGGAAAAACCAAGGCATTCACACAAACAGAAGGGGTTTTACTTGTTGTTTTACACAGCCGGAATGCTACTGCCATGCACCCTGCCTTTCGGCAAGCGGGGCGCGAATATACGCAGGAATGGTTGGTTATCAAAATAAAAGGGCGAAGGGCGAGGGGCGAAGGGCGTGGGGCGAAGGGCGAAGGGCGAGGGGCGAGGGGCGAAGGGCGAAGGGCGAAGGGCGAAGGGCGAAGGGCGTGGGGCGAGTGGCGAATGACGAGTGGCGAATTAAGCGAGGAAATTGGAGAATGGAGAATGGAGAGCGGAGAGCGGAGAATAAATAGCGAAATTTTAAAGACAAACAAAAAGGCCGGATTTGAGGTTCAAATCCGGCCTTTCAATTCGTCATTCGTCACTCGTCACTCGTCATTCGCCACTACCCTAAGTAGGACTTCAAAATCTTACTGCGGCTGGTGTGCTTTAGACGGCGGATTGCCTTTTCCTTGATTTGACGCACACGCTCGCGGGTGAGGTCGAAGCGCTCGCCTATTTCTTCCAAGGTGAGCGGATGTTCTCCGTTCAATCCGAAATACAAGCGAACTACATCGGCCTCGCGGCTGGTGAGGGTGCGCAGTGAACGTTCGATTTCCTTACGCAATGACTCATGCAACAAATCGGTATCCGGTGAAGGAGTATCGTTGGTTTGCAATACGTCATACATCGTGCTACTGCTGTCATCACCGTCTTTCAATGGAGCGTCCATGGAGACGTGACGACCGCTGTTGCGCATCGACTGCTTCACCTCGTCGAGGGTCATTTCCAACACCTCGGCCAATTCAGCCGGCGTCGGTGGACGCTCAAACTCCTGCTCCAACTTCGCAAACGCCTTATTGATTTTGTTGATGGAACCAATCTTATTCAGCGGCAGACGAACAATACGAGATTGCTCGGCCAATGCCTGAAGAATAGACTGACGAATCCACCATACGGCGTATGAAATGAATTTGAAACCACGGGTTTCATCGAAGCGCTGAGCCGCTTTGATAAGACCAAGGTTTCCTTCGTTAATCAAGTCGGGCAAACTCAACCCCTGATTCTGATACTGCTTTGATACAGAAACCACAAATCGGAGGTTGGCTTTGGTAAGTTTTTCCAATGCAATCTGGTCGCCGGCCTTAATACGCTTGGCCAACTCCACTTCTTCTTCCGCAGTAATAAGGTCTACACGACCAATTTCCTGCAGATACTTATCCAGCGAAGCGGTTTCCCGGTTCGTTACCTGTTTGGTGATTTTTAACTGCCTCATGTATTGTTTTCAATTGTGTGGGGAAACTCCCCGTTTAAGCAAAAATTGTTAGGCAGAACTACTGCATAAAAGGTCAAACCTTTTGGATGCAATTATTAGTTCGCTTGTGCCTCGGGCTTTGGCATCAACACCTTGCGCGACAACTTGTATTTGCCGTTCTTCGGATCCTTGCCAATTACCTGTACCTTCACCTTATCACCTTCTTTCAGCACATCACGCACATTTTCGATGCGGTGCCAATCGATTTCCGATACGTGCAAAAGCGCATCTTGTTTCGGTAGTATCTCTACAAACGCTCCGAATGCCTGAATGTTCTTCACTACACCCTCATAAATTTCCCCAACTTCAATTTGAGGCGGGAAAACGATGCTGCGAACACGCTTAAGGGCGGCTTCCAAATTCTCCTTATTGGCAGAGGCGATTTCAACGATTCCTTTGTTGTCAACCTCGGAAATGGTAATAACCGTGCTGGTTGTCTTTTGAATCTCTTGAATAATCTTACCACCGGGGCCGATTACCGCACCAATCGTGTCGCTTGGAATCTCCAAACTAACAATACGTGGCGCATGTGGCTTATAATCATCGGCAGGTTTGTCCATGGTCTTCATCATCTCGCCCAAAATGTGCAAGCGACCCTGACGAGCTTGTTCCAAGGCGTTCTTCACCATGTCCATGCTCAAGCCCTTGATCTTGATGTCCATCTGACAAGCCGTGATACCTTTTGATGTACCGGTTACCTTGAAGTCCATATCACCCAAGTGGTCCTCATCACCCAAGATGTCGGAAAGAATCTGGTACTTCGAATTGTCTTCGTTGGTAATCAATCCCATCGCGATACCTGATACAGGCGCCGTGATTTGAACACCACCGTCCATCAACGCGAGTGTTCCGGCACAAACGGTTGCCATCGAAGACGAACCATTCGACTCGAGAATATCCGATACAATACGAATAGCGTATGGGCAAACATCCTGTGTTGGAATTACCGGCTTCAATGCACGAAGAGCCAGGTTACCGTGACCAATTTCACGACGGCTGGTCGCACGAATCGGACGTGCTTCACCTGTGCTGTAAGGTGGGAAGTTATAGTGCAGCAAGAAACGATCTTCGCGCGGCATAACAGCGCTGTCGATCATTTGCTGGTCGAGCTTGGTTCCCAAGGTCAATGTTGTCAAGGACTGAGTCTCACCACGGGTGAAAACACTTGAACCGTGAGCACCCGGCAAATACCCCACTTCGCTCCAAATAGGACGAATCTGGGTAGTGCTGCGACCATCAAGACGAAGGCCTTCATTGAGGATCATATTCCTCATGGCATCCTTCAAGCAGTCGTGGTGATATTTATTGATTAAGAACTTGTTAGCTTCCTTGAATTCATCCGTTAATTGAGCCTCGAAAGCCTCCTGAATTGCATGAAATGCATCCGAACGGGTGGTCTTGTCAGAAGGTGTTTTCGCGGTAGTATAATACTTCTCGTAGCACTCATCCCAAACGCGCTTTTTCAAATCTGCGTCCTTTGGCTCGTGGTCGTAGGTGCGCTTTGGATTGGCTTTAGCAACCTTTGAAGCCATCTCTTGTTGTGCACGGCATTGTGCTTTGATTGCTTCGTGCGCCAGTTCGAGGGCTTGAATCATTTCTGCTTCAGAAACTTCCTTCATCTCCCCTTCCACCATCACGATGCTGTCGAGAGTTCCGGCTACCATCAGTTCTAAGTCAGCCGTTGCTAATTGAGCCCAGGTTGGGTTGATAACCAGCTGACCATTGATACGTGCAACACGCACCTCAGAAATAGGTCCATTGAAAGGGATGTCTGAAACAGCAAGCGCTGCAGAAGCAGCCAAACCTGCCAGACTATCCGACATATTCTCTTTATCGGCAGATATCAAGTTGACAACAACCTGAACTTCGGCGTGAAAATCATCGGGGAACATCGGACGCAAAGCGCGGTCGATGAGGCGAGCCACAAGAATCTCGTCATCGTATGGACGAGCCTCGCGCTTGAAATAACCACCTGGAAATCGTCCGGCAGCTGCATATTTTTCGCGGTATTCAACGGTGAGTGGTAGAAAATCCACGCCGTCTTTGGCTTGTGTGCTAGCTACAACAGCAGCCAACAACATTGTATCTCCTTGTCTTACCACCACAGAGCCATTGGCCTGTTTGGCGAGTTTGCCGGTTTCAATCGTCACCGGACGACCATCTCCCAAGTCTATGGTTTGGGTTACCAATTCGTAGTTCATTGCTTCTTTTTTTTTTTTTTTTCGTCGGTTAAAAAAAACGCGAAAAGGCAATTGTGATCAATTGCCCTTTCGCTTGCGCAGTTTGCGCCATATTATTTGCGGAGATCAAGCTCTTTAACAATAGCACGGTAGCGGGCAATATCGGTCTTTTGTAAGTAGTCGAGCAAGCTGCGACGCTTACCTACCAGACGAATAAGGCTGCGCTGTGTGCCAAAGTCTTTCTTGTTCACCTTCAAGTGTTCTGTGAGGTGGTTGATGCGGAATGAGAACAATGCAATCTGTCCTTCAGACGATCCTGTGTCCTTTTCAGATTTTCCGTGTTTCTTGAAAATCTCTTGTTTTTTTTCTGTTGTAAGGTACATGCTAATACTTATGTAAGTGATTGTTATGTGATTCCCAATGACCGAAACGTTTTCGGTTTTTGAGGGGTGCAAATGTAGCACACGGCATTCGTTTTCTCACCAAAGTTTGTGAAGTTTTTTTTAGAGTCTCGAAAATTAGCACCCAATGCACCTAATTTCGCGCCTCCTAAATTCCTATTTAAAATAATCCCATGAAAAAATTTATTCTCTGTCTAGTTGCTTGCGGAAGTATGCTCAGCAGCTGCGAACAAAGCAAAGTGAGCAACGTTAAGATGAAAAACGAGCGCGACAGCCTCAGCTACACTATCGGTCTGAGCATCGGAAGCAGCTTCACCCAGAGCGACTTGATCGATCTCAATTATGACTTGCTCATCAAGGGCATGAAAGATCAGAAAGACAGCACGGGAGCAATGGAATTGCAGGAAGCAGAAGCCTATATCCAACAGGTAATGATGAAAAAGCAAGAAGCGAAGGCTGCTGTAGATAAAGAAGCCGGTGTAAAGTTTTTGGCAGAAAACAAATCGAAGCCTGGCGTAATGTCCACTGCAAGCGGTTTGCAATACCAGGTTATGACAGAAGGTTCTGGCAAGAAGCCAATGGCAACTGACCAGGTTACTGTTCATTACCACGGCACTACTATCGATGGAACTGTGTTCGATAGCTCAGTTGATCGCGGTGAACCGGCAACGTTCGGGCTGAATCAAGTGATTCCCGGCTGGACAGAAGGCGTGCAATTGATGAGTGTTGGCAGCAAGTACAAGTTCTTCATTCCAGAGAATCTGGCCTACGGAGCACAATCACCAAGTCCGGTTATTAAACCATACTCTACGCTCGTTTTCGAAGTTGAGCTTATCAGCATCGATTCAGTTGGTGGTAAATAAAAGAACGCTGCTGTTAGCAAAAAAGTAAAGCGACTCTTATCACTCAGCGTTACTTTTGGCGCCCGGATTTTTCAGTCAAGGACTATTTGACAGTTTCAACCATATGGCCCTTTGATTGTTAATCACACTCAGATATTAATTTAATAGAACATAAAATGGCAACTCAAATCACGGATCAAAACTTCGCAGAGCTGGTTCAAAACAGTGAAAAGCCTGTGATGATTGACTTCTGGGCAGAATGGTGCGGCCCATGCCGCATGGTAGGTCCAATCGTTGATGAAATAGCGAACGATTACGAAGGAAAAGCGGTTGTAGGTAAAGTCAATGTTGACGAAAACCCTGAAATCAGCTCACGCTTCGGAATTCGCAACATTCCTACTATCATCTTCCTGAAAGGAGGTGAAATCAAGGATAAGAGCGTTGGCATTGTACCGAAAAACGTACTCACCGAGAAAATGGATGCTCTGCTGTAACAGGCAGATGTAAAAAATGAAAAGCTGTCAGAATTGTGGCAGCTTTTTTTATATCGGTGAAACAGTGAAATAGTAACGAGCGACAAGTAAATAGTATCCAAATATCCTCTCATGGACACTCGAATAATCAAATCCATCATAGCCGCGGCTGCAATAGCCTTCAACACTTACCTTTTCGTTCTAGGACGCTGGGGTTGGGGTATAACCCTGCTTATCGTGACAGCGATATTAGTTTTAATCGTCTTCAGAAGCACCCGCATGATCATGGTATTTTATCAAATGAGATTGCAGCGAATGGATAAAGCGAAAGTTTGGCTGAATCGAATTAATCCTGAGCATTTGTGGGCCAAGCAAAAAGGTTATTATTATTTCCTTTTAGGCTCGGCCGACATCCAAACCAATAGTTTATCTCAATCCGAGAAAAATTTCCGCACAGCCCTTCAATATGGGTTACGCCTTGACCATGATAAAGCTGCAGCCTATTTGAATCTTGCAGTAATCTCGGCCAACCGCCGCAAAAAACGCGAAGCCATTACGCTGCTCAACGAGGCAAAAAAATATGATTCGAAAGGATACCTGAAGAACGATATCAAGCAGGTGAGTAAGATGGTGAATGGGCTTTAAGAGGTAAAGGGTAAGGGATGAGGTGTAAGGTGTAAGCAAAGGATTTGAGGGATTAATGATTAAATACTATTCACTCTTTCACCATTCACTATTGCCTTGAAAATGGGATAACAGAAAAATTGAATGCATTAAATGCCAAAGAAATTGACTAACGTAAACATCTGCAAGTTCCGGGTTATCGTCGATACCGAGCAAGATGTATTTCGGGATATTGAAATTGAAACCGATGCTTCGTTCGAGCAGTTGCACGAAGCCATTTTGGATGCGTTCGATTTCGAATTGGGAGAAATGGCTAGTTTTTACATGAGCAATGAGCAATGGGAGAAAGGCTTGGAAATTCCGCTCATGGATATGGCCGGAGATGCCGCTCTAAGCATGAAGTCGACAAAACTTTCCGACATGCTCAGCAAGCCATCCGAGAAAGTTCTTTATGTGTATGACTTCATGCGCATGTGGATTTTTTATGTCGAACTTATGGAGGTTAAGAAAGACGCTCCAAGCACCATCTACCCGCGAGTTTCTCTTGTTTATGGCGATGCACCATCGCAAGACTCAAAAGAAATGGACCTTTTCGGATCTGAATTCAGTGAAGAAGAATTCAAGGAGATGCATGGCGAGGTAAACGATGAGGAAGAAGGTGAAGAAGACATGTTTGACTCCGGTGAAGATTATTTTGATGAAAGCGAGTTCAATGGCTCATACGGCAAC
>JAIYBR010000004.1 GCA_027488435.1 Flavobacteriales bacterium | reverse complement strand
CCTACAATCCTACAATCCTACAATCCTACAATCCTGCAATCCTTTCCCATATACTTGCACTTCAATACTCACAAACGCCCAGTGCCAACCCCTCTTTTAGATATCGGTCTCGCCCAAACTACGCTCTATCCGTTCGGACTTGAGGTAGAACGCGCCGAAGGAGTTTACATCCATACTACAGATGGAAAACGGTATATGGATTTTATTTCGGGCATTGGGGTAAACAATCTGGGTCACGGACATCCTCGCATCAAGCAAGCATTGCACGAGCAAATTGAAAAGCACTTGCATGTGATGGTATATGGCGAGTATCTGCAATCATCGCAGAAACGAGCTGCGGAACTTCTCACTGCAGTTTTGCCTTCATCGCTCAACACCTGCTACTTCGTAAACAGCGGCACCGAAGCCATAGAAGCGGCACTGAAGTTAGCCAAACGTGTCACAGGGCGCACTCAACTTATAGCGTGCAAAGGAGCCTACCATGGCAACACGCATGGTAGCATGAGCGTGAGTTACAACGAAAAGAAAAAGGCGACATTTCGTCCGCTGCTGCCCGATGTGGAGTTCATCGGCTTCAACACGATAAGCGACCTCGAACGGATCACTCATGAAACGGCTTGTGTGATTGCAGAAACCATTCAAGGCGATGCCGGTGTTCGAATACCTGATGTTACTTGGCTACATGCGTTGCGTAATCGTTGCAACGAAACAGGTGCCTTGCTGATTCTTGATGAAATACAATGTGGCATGGGGCGATCGGGAACGTTATTCGCTTTTGAGCAATTCGGCATCGTGCCCGATATTCTTGTATTGGGTAAAGCACTCGGTGGCGGCGTACCGGTGGGTTGTTTTGTGGCCTCGCGCGAACACATGACGCTGCTTACGCACGACCCAATGCTTGGTCACATTAGCACGTTTGCAGGGCATCCTTTAGTGTGCGCGGGAGTTGCAGCATGCTTGGAGGTTTTCAAAAACGAAAGCATTGTTGCTCCCATCGAAAGCCGAGGCCAACGCATCGCGACTTTTCTGCGCGGCCTTCCGCATGTGAAAGAAGTACGTCAGCGCGGCTACTATTTCGCCATCGACATGCCAAGTGAAGAACACGTGCGATACGTAGTTGAATACTGCATGGCGCATGGCGTTATCGCCTTCTGGTTTCTGTCTTGTCCATGGTCGTTTCGCATTGCACCACCACTCACGATTAATGAGGACGAGATTGATGAGGCGTTGGCGGTAATTGCGCAAGCCGTTGATAGATTGATCTAATGTCAGGATATCAAGATTATAGGAATGTAGGATTATAGAGAGCCTGTCATCATTAACTACCGGTTGATTCCTAATTGAAAACACAACGCGTCTAAAATTTCCGTTTGCTTGGTTGTGTCTGTCACTTGACCATAGAGTGACGAGAGTCTTTTCTTGTCAAGCGTTCGTATTTGATGGCATAGGATTACCGACTCTTGCTGCACTCCGAAATTGTTGGCTGGAATGAGCGCTTCATTGGGGTAAATTGTCCTTCCTGCTTTGCGGCTAGTTATCGGTAAGACATTAACGATGTTAAGTAGTTCATTGATTTCATCTTCACTAATAACGAGCACCGGTCTCGATTTACCTTGCTCTGAACCTATAACGGGATCAAGATTAGCTCTGTAAATTGACCATTTTTTCATGACTTCAATGAATCGGAATCAATAGCATCGAAGTCATCATGAACCTCATGGATGTCTGCTAGAAACAGAGGGTCAATGGATGCCGCTTTTAACAAATCGAGTTTTTTTGTCTTAGCGTCAATCTGATCATCTACTATGACAGTAACCTTGCCGTCATGACTGAAATCTGCCGGCAGTGTCAAAGAGACTTGATTGTTTTTAACCTCGCAAATAATTCGTAACGTCATTTCGCATAAAATTGAACTCGAATATAGCGTATTTCTGCTTTTGGACGACATAGCAGTTTTTGATATAAGTTGAGTTATTTGATGATGACCTCATCAGCAAATATCCACGGCTTCCCTCCTGCACCTAAGTGCCAACTCGGTATTACATCGAAGGCCGGTTTTGCAATCACTTTCACATAACGAGCACTACCGCGAAGGTTTGTTGTGAACTCTCTTGTTGATGGTGTCGCCTCCTTTTGATATTCGGTAATGTCGATAGCTCCTGCCGGTGCAAACTTTTTCCCGTCGTGCGAGAGTTGAATTTCGATGCGCGATGGAAACCAAATCCACGATTTTGTTTCCTGTAAACACGAAAGTCCAACGGTTGTGATGGCGCGTTCTTCTCCCAAATCAATCACACATTCCATCGATTGTCCTTGCCAACCTTGCCATGATCCGGTGCGGAAGTCGCCGCCGCCGCGCATACCATCGACCAGCGCCTCGTTGCCGCCGCCTGTATATTGGTTGTTGTAAGGCGTAAGAGACTTGATGGTGCGATCCGTTTGACGTTTGTAGAAATCGGCGGTACAGAGTTTTGTGTCACTCTCAGCGCCAAATGCTACGACATGCGCTTCATCGTAAATGGTAACTTTTTTCGTTTCCCCTTCGCTCAACGTATGCACTTTAATGGGCCTGCGCGTGCCGCGAGGCGGCTCCACATGAATCTTGTAATTGCCCACTCCACGCATGGCGGTGAGTGTTATTTCTGCGCTGTCTTTGAAGGGGAGTTGAGGTCCGCTAATCAAAGGCATAGGTTGAATGAGTCGCTCGTTGATAACGCTTGTGATGGTTGGCGAAGTAGGGAATCGTGACGTTTCACCAAAACGAATAAATTCTTTATGGCCGGGTAAAAACGAGTACGCATTGTTCTTTGCTTGCACGTACCAGGCCGACATCTGTCCGCAGTCTTCATTGCCGCACAAACCATCGGGTGCATTGTGGTATTGCTCTTTGCAAATGCGATCGATCATCGCTTTAGTTTTCTCCGGCTTGCCAACAAAGGTGTAGAGCAGAGCTGCGTGATGGCTGGGTTCGTTGCCGTGCGCATATTGACCAATCAATCCGGTGATGTCTGACTGTTCCCTTCCGGAAGTTTTGGTTGAAGCGCTGAACATGGAGTCGAGCCAATTTTCAAATGCTGCTTTGCCGCCGTGATAAGCGATGAGTGTTTCCACGTCGTGCGGCACGAACAACGAGTACTGCCATGCATTGGCTTCGGTGTAGTTAAAGTCTACTTGGTATGCATCAAACGGCTCGGGGAAGCCGCCGTTTCTGCGTGGACGCATGAAACCACTGGTGGGGTCGAACAGGTGTTTCCAACTTTGTGCGCGAACGATAAATTCTTTGTAGATCTCGTAGTTGCCAATCTCTTTCGCAAATTGTGCAATGCACCAATCGTCGTAGGCAAACTCAAGTGTTTTCGAAACGCTCTCACTAAACTCTTGCGCTGGCACAATGCCCAGTTCGGCGTATCGCTTTTTTTCCTCTTGCGGTCCGCGTGCACTGTTCACCATGGCTTTTAATGCGAAGTCAGCATCGAAGTCGCGAATACCGCGCATGTAGGCGTCGTAAATGACAGGCACACTGTGATAACCAATCATACAATAGGTTTCATTGCCGGCTAGTTCCCACACAGGTAGTTCACCACGTTCTTTGAATATTTCAAGGAAGGTGATGATCCAGTCGCGCGTGCGCTCTGGTTCGAGCTCGCTCATAAGCGGATGATAGGCGCGGAAAGTGTCCCACAAGGAGAACACGGTGTAGCGCTTGTAACCCTGCGCGGTGTGTATTTGCTTGTCTTCGCCGCGGAAGCGTCCGTCGACATCGCTCCAGATATTAGGCACCGTATAGCAATGGTAAAGGGCGGTGTAGTAATTGGCAAGCACCTCCGGATCTGTTTCTTGAATCGGGGCTTTCGACAGCACGTTGGTCCATTGTCTTTTCACTTCATCGCGATAACGATCAAAATCCCAATGCGCTGCTTCAGCTGTTAGGTTGCGTTTCGCTCCTTCTTCATCCACACCGCTCAATCCAACTTTCACAGTGATTTCTGAAGTAGGGTCAAAGAGCAGCGAGAACACTTGCACTTGTTCCATCACGGTGACAGTCTTCCCATCACGTTGTTCATTATAGGAAACATCGAGTTGTGTTAAATCATGAAAGGGTTTCGAGAATACGGCGTAGAAATAGGTGTGTTGTTCTTCTGCCCATCCTTTCGAAATGCGGTAGCCCGAGATGGCCGTGTCGCCGTATGTTTTGAAATCGTATAGCACCAATCCATCACGATGCATGAAGTCGAGAAACATGCGGCACGAATCGCCGGGTGTAAGAAATGTATAGCGATGAATGCCGACGTGGTCAGTGGCGGTCATTTCTGCTTTGATGTTGTAATCGTCGAGCTGCACTTTGTAGTAACCCGGTTGTGCTCTTTCACTGCTGTGCGAAAACTTACTCTTATATGCATCGTTCCATTTATCTGCCGTTTTGATGCGATGATTTGTGGGCATCAGCAAGATGTCGCAATAGTCGGGAACTCCCGTGCCCTGCAAGTGCGTGTGCGAGAAACCATAGATGTATTCGTCGTCGTAATGATATCCGCCGCAGCCATCCCAGCCTTCCAGGCGAGTGTCGGGCGAAAGTTGCACCATCCCAAACGGCGCTGTAGCGCCGGGATAGGTGTGCCCATGGCCGCCTGTGCCAATGAAAGGGTTCACGTATTGAAAGCCGTCTGGCGGTAATTTCAAGTTGTGTGCTTCGGGGTGTTTAGTTAAGGCTGTATTGCCTGGATTGTTTTGAGCAGAGCAACAGGCGCTGATCATCAGAGCCAAGAATGCCAGCGAATAGGAATAAGAGACGTTCATGCTACTTGATTACGCAGACGTTGCAATTGGCTCTGTCGTGATTCATGCCCATGTGCAGCACTGCGGGTTTCGAGGGTTTAATTTGTTCGTTGAAAATGCGACGTTGACGATCGTCGAGCAGAAATGCAATGGCCATGTCACGGCCTTCGGTGGCGTCTTTCTTTTGCTTGCGTATTTCGTTTTGACGTGTGCTCTTTTCCTCGTCGCTTAATGAGGAGCGCGATACCTTGCTCAATTCTTTGTCGAGTTGTTTGAGCTGAATTGCTGTCGACTTCATGAGCGTGTCGACTGCTGAAATCTGCATTGAGTTAAGTTCACACGTTCGCTGCAGTTTGGACATGAAGAGAGAGTCGCTCGCAGAAAGTTGAGCGCTTCCCGACATGGCTGCGGTGAGCAGAATGATGGCGCATAGAGAACTCTTGATGAACATTGTTCAAATATACATGCCGTTGAATGTGAGACTGCATTAGATTTGCCTCGCTATTGGTTTCTTCCCAAGTGAAGAATGAAAAGGGAATCGGGTGAAAAACCCGAACTGTACCCGCAGCTGTGAGCATCCAAAATGCCCCGTCTATCAAGAACCACTGATTCACGCAGAATCGGGAAGGCAGGCGAGGGGGGATGCGAGTCAGAAGACCTGCCCGTAGCATGCCCGTATCGGCTTTGCCGACACAGGTGCCCGGGAAGAGGCACGGCGAACATGAAGAAACTCTTTGTCCTCATAGCAGGAATCGTGTGGTCGTGGTGTGCGCGTGCACAGCAAACCGACACCATTTCAGGGTATCACCAAACGGATGACGTGGTGATAGTAGCGCGTGCATCCGACGGCTGGGGTCCCTTTAATGCCATATCCCCGGCGAAGCGAAAGCAATGGATGGCAAGTGACTTAGGTTCTTTTCTTGATGCACACGGCATGGCGCATCAACTCACAGCCGGGGCTCCGGGTGCAGCGGGTTCACTTCGGTTTCATGGTTTGTCTTCCGATCATACGTTATTGAAATGGCATGGCTTGCCCATCAACTCTGTGACACTGGGCACCTGCGACATGTCGCTGCTTCCCATGTTCTTTTTTGATTCGGTCTACATGCGAGAAACGGCTTCACTTGCAGGTGACATGCAACAGGGCATGGGCACAACCATTGGTCTTGGTAATGCCCATGTGGAAGAAACTTCAGCTCATGCGTTTACTTCCTACAATTCACTGAACAATTTTATGCTGGGTGTCGAATCGAAAATGAATAAGTCGATAGACGGTAAACACTTCACATCGCAGGTGCGCGCATTTCGCCAGCAATTCACGAATCGATATCGTTACACGGATATTTACAGAATTGATAAACCGGAGCGTTGGCAAGAGCATCAGCAAGGCGATTACACCGGATGCCAGGCAGATTTCCACTTTAGTTACAATAATCAATCTGTGACGGTTCGAAGCTGGTGGCAAACTAAATCAATGGAGTTGCCTGCCCTGATGGGGTCCTATTCGCCGGGTTCCGCTAAGCAAGACGATGAAACCTTGCGGTCGATGGTCGAATACCATTGGTGGAGGCCACGCGTGCAAGCGGGAGTTCAGTTGGCTCACACGTATGAGAAACTTCATTATGTGGATGAGCCGGTGTCGATCGATTCCGACATTCGTTCGCAGCTACTCTGGGCTAGTGGTTGGTTGAATTGGAAGCCGTTCAATGATTTCTCCATTAAAGTTTCTACCAGTCAAGCTGCTGTGAGTGTCATCAATTCCAATTATACGGATGGACGAATAAACAAGCCGTGGGCACAGTATTCCGTTCAGTTGCGCTATTTAAATCGCGATCACGATTTGGAGGCAAGCTCGTCGTGGGAGGAGCGTTTCGGAAGCATCGGTTGGTCATCCTCCTTGTCTTACCGCTACTATGTGCTTGTTTCACGAGAGTGGTCACTTTCGCCGTTTTTAAATGTCGCACGTCGTTATCGACTCCCCGACATGAACGAGTTGTTTTGGTCGCCGGGAGGTAACCCGAATCTGAAGCCGGAGCTGGGATATCATGGTCGGTCGGGGCTGGTTGCTTTTTTGGGCAAGAACAGACGAACGCAATGGCGCATAGAGCCAACCATTTTCTATTCGAGCGTAAACGACTGGATTCAATGGGTGCCTTCAGAAGGCGCTGTGTGGACACCAATTAATTTTCGGGAGGCACAAACACAAGGCGCTGAGTTATATGTGTTGTGTGATAAGTTGACTAAGAATGATCGTACGCGTTATCGATTCGAGACACGCTGGACATTGAATGATGTGTTTTGGAGAGACTCCATTTCCTTGCAAGAACAGCGTCGAATGATTTACTCACCGCGCTTCATGGGATACCAGGGTGTTAGTGTTCAGCGGGGCAGGCACTCTGCGTCTGTCGGATATCGTTTCGTAAGTGAGCGTTTTACAGATGAAGCCAATACTCCGCACAGAGCGCTCGATGCTTTTGGTCTTTGCAACATCTGGTATCAAACAACTTGGAATGTGAATGCACTGGGAATTGAGGTGTCGGCAGGTGTCGATAATGTATTCAATGTGTCTTATGAAACGCTGCGAGCCTATGCGATGCCTGGCCGCGTATATCGATTGAGTCTGACAGTAAGCTTTCATGCCCAAAAGCCAAATTCAACGGAAATAAACTTGGATTAAATAAAATACAGAAAAAAAAAAAAAAAATGGATTTACGCTTGCTACGCGGTGAGTATACTGCTTGCATCATGTAAAAAGGATGATCCACCCGCGGTCATCGATGCTTCAACAGGCACTTACATAGTGAATGAAGGAGGATTCATGAGTAACAATTCAAGTCTTACGCATATTGCCGTAGATGGTCAATTGACACCCGATGTTTATTATGCTGCGAATGAGGTGGAACTCGGCGATGTGCTGCAGAGTTTCACTATCGCCGGTAGACGGGGT
>JAIYBR010000198.1 GCA_027488435.1 Flavobacteriales bacterium | reverse complement strand
TTTCTCCTTCCGGGCGAGGTGGCCTGCCGGAGCGGTCTTGAGGACCTCGGCCGTCGTTGCCTTTTCCGCGATTACGTCCGCCACGTGATCGGTTGCGATTCTTGTCGAAACGAGTCAGGCTGTCCTGTCCCACTACTTCAGCGAAATCGGTTTCCTTCTCAACGGTCTCTTCGATCATGAACTGATCGATATCTTCTATCTCAATTCCTTTCTTGTTTTTTTCAATAATTTCCTTTACTGCGTCAACGCTGAGCGGGAACGGGGGTTCACCGTGCTGACCATCATATGTAAAGAACATGATACGCTGGAAAATATCGGTCTTGAAGTGAGACGCTGTTCCTTTCGGCAAACGTAAACGTGTGTTCACAGAAGGGAAGTCGCGCAGGGCCTCTACATATTGATCGAGCTCGAAGTTTAAACAGCACTTGAGTTTTCCGCATTGTCCTGCTAACTTGGTAGGGTTGAGCGACAATTGTTGATAGCGGGCTGCGCTTGTGCTTACAGCGCGGAAGTCGGTGAGCCAGCTGGAACAACAGAGCTCACGTCCGCAGCTGCCTATGCCACCCAAACGACCGGCCTCATAGCGGTAGCCTATTTGACGCATATCGATGCGAACACGAAATTCCTCTGCGTATCTCTTAATGAGTTCGCGAAAATCAACACGGTCATCGGCCGTGTAAAAAAATGTAGCCTTCTACTTATCACCTTGATACTCGACATCGCTCAACTTCATCTCAAGGCGAAGGTCTCTGGCAATGGTGCGGGCGCGCATCATCGTATTCTGTTCGAGCTTGCGTCCGTCCTGCCAACGATTGATGTCATCTTCGGTGGCTTTGCGCAATACTTTCTTGACCTCATAGTTGTCCTTGACGTCTTTGCGCTTCATCTGCATTTTAACAAGCTCACCAGTAACGCTCACTACGCCAACATCAAACCCGGGCGAAACGTCAACACATACCACGTCTCCTGCGTAGAGCTCCAGGTTACCGGAGTTGCGGTAAAACCCTTTTCGGCTGTTTTTAAAACGTACTTCTACGATATCGAATGGTTTCTGTCCCTGGGGCAATTCCATGCCGGCGAGCCAGTCGAACACATCGAGTTTATTGCAGCCATAAGTGCCACAGGCACCGTTATTTTTACATCCTCCGGGGAGCCCATTGGCACCGGAAGAACAACTTGAACATCCCATAATTAATCAAAGTAGGGCAGAATCGTTGACTCTGCCGGGTATTGGTTCCACTTCACGTGCAAGAAACTCAGTACAGAGTTTTCACATCCATCATACAGGTTCAAAAATACGGAGGAAATACATTTATGGGATTCGAGAGTTGGGATTTCCCAACAATGGTCATTCAATTCAGGCTTCAGCCTTTCGGGTGAGCAGGTAGTGCAGCTTGAAGGAAAGATCGGTGAGAACCAACTTCGTATAGGCGTTGCGCGAAACGTCGTGGTATGCCTCCGTGATTTCCTCCATCAGCTCCTCGGCGTTGAGGTCGTTGATAAACGGTGCGAATTTGTCGGAAAAACTCTTTTCGGAATAATTGAGGCGAACGAAGTCGGCCCCGGCATAATTCAACACGAGATTTTGCCGAATCTGGTCGAGAGCATAGGATAAGAAATGCTTTTGGTCCTCGCGATTGATTTTGTGCATCTCATCAGACCAGCGAACAATGCCCGGCACATCTTTCTTGTAACACATGCGCATCCAAAGTTGAAATTGAATCGCATAATTTTCATCAGGATTCTTGGCTTGTAGGAGCTGCAAAGCCTTATTCCAGTCGCCATGAGCAAAGTGAGCGATTTCGGCTGCCTTCTCGGAGCTTGCGCCCAAAGCCAATAGACCTTCGACGATAGCCTCGTCTTCTACTTTCGGCACATAGACAACTTGCACACGTGACAGGATGGTCTGAAGAATATTCTCGAGACTATTTGCTACAAAAAGGAAGATTGTTTTTTCCGGCGGCTCTTCAACGATTTTAAGAAGCTTGTTGGCTGTATCCGTTTTGAGATATTCGGCCATCCAGATTATCTGGAACTTATAACCGCCTTCGTAGCTCTTCAGTGTCAGGCGCTGAATGATATTGGCCGCCTCATAAACCGACATGATGAGCTGCTTGTTGTCTTCCGTTATTTCATTTCGCCACTCGTCGACAGTGGTGTAGGGCGCTTGTCGCAGGTGATTTCGCCAGGGCGCAAGCCAATCGTTGCAGGTGGTCTTTTCACTGCCCTCGCTTTTGTTGAAAAACGGAAACGTGTAATGAAGATCAGCGAATTGGTGCTGGTCCATTTTTTTACAGGTGGAACAAACACCGCAAGAATCATGTTCTGTTCGATTGGGACACGCGATATACTGAGCAAAGGCAAGAGCCAGGGCTAGGTTTCCACTCCCTTCAGGGCCAAGGAACAGGAGTGCATGGGCAATGCGTCCTTCGCGAAAAGAACCCGTGAGGCGTTCTTTGAGTGCGTATTGTCCTATGACTTGTGAAAACTGCATACTCGTTCAGGCAGGCGAAAATACAACAGGTTCTTGTGCTCAGTGGAATACGGCGTGGAGAACATCGAGCGATTTTATTTCCCTCAAGTTGTCTAGGTGTATGCGAAGGAATTGTATCAGCGCTTGAAGCAATTGGTTTCGAGTCGAACCATTCAACTCAAGAGGTTGTGCCTGCGGCCATTCGAGATCGAGCATATTATATAGTACGCCGGAAAGCGGAGGTTCGAGTGCGATGGGCTGCGGAGGCCTACTATTGGTGAATGTTGCAAGTTGTAAATCGAAAAACATTCCCTCCGTTTTAGTTGGGTAAAATCCGTAATACCTCGTCAATTCGATTAGCCACCAGAGATGAAAGTTATTTGGATTAATCGCGTCGTCAAGCAACACAATTGAGTTTTTGAGGAATTTGAAGAGATGGTCATTCGTGTAATCATCTGCAATTGTGATAGCTAATAACTCATTCATGAAAAGAGTCATGGCTGTTTTAACAGGGTCAAATCCGATGTTGTGCAACGGCACGGATAATCGAGGATTATGAATTGAAAGAAACTTATTTTGCTCTTGAAAATCGGTTTCGAACTCTACAATCCGCAGTGATTGGTATAGATGAAGTGTACTACTGGTAGGTCTTTTCGATACCCTTGCCATGCATGTTTTGTATCCAAGCTGGTCACAAAACATCTTCACTATCAGCTTGTGATCGCTATAGCGGATGCATTGAATGACGATTCCTTCGACAGTTAATTTCATGGAATGAGGCAATTCACATAATGTGGTTCAAATCTCGCTTCTTTTCATCCGTTCATAGCGAAATTAACTTCCAACTTTGACAAATAACAAGGCCTCAATGTATGGATGGCGTCTTCGCTGCTTTCATGAAGTTGTGAGCAATGAAATTCGGTGATTCTGATTCACCCTCCCAAGCGGAGTAAAGAGAACATCACCCCAGGTGATGTTTGTTTAAAGTTAGGTTAGGCAGGGCAGCTTTCGGGTTGCCCTGTTGTTTTTCCCACAATACCGGGTGTCTTTTTAGTGAATCAGCTCATTTCATTTTTTTCTCATAGAGCTCTGAAACTAAATTCAGTCGATGCCCGTAGACAAGGTTGTTATTTTAAATAAGCAGCAGCTCATGGATGTTCTGTCTAACCGAAACTAAACAAAAACAATGAAAACACTTTTCACATTATCAGTATTGACCCTGCTTTCAGCGGCGGTTTTTGCGCAATCTCCCGGAGGTATCTCTTCCGGTCTGGTGGTTTGGCTAAAGCCTGACGCTTCCGGCATGGTACCCGGAGCCGATGGTTCGGCTGTAACAACCTGGAATGATGCAAGCGGGCTTGGGCACAACGCAACACAGGCCTCTGCTGCAGCGCGCCCTCTTTATTACAGCAACCAATTCAATGGTCATGCTGCCATACGCACATCGTCGACACGATTCTTCAATATCGATCTATCGGATATCAACGATACCAACTACACGATAATTACTGTTAGCAAACGCTTGGGTAGTACTGGTTACGTGGTCGGTTATAGCGGAGCCACAAGTTCAACAGGTTTGGCTTTGGGTTATGCCGGTTCGACTCTGGCTCGTCACAGTCAATATGCGAATTGGGTTAACATGACTATCCCTGCCAATGACCCCGCCAGTGAGCTTCCGGTTATTCTTGCTTGTCAATTTGATGAGTTGGTAGGAAAAAGAGCTTGGAGAATTAATGATGGTGTTAACACCTTGCGTTCAAGTTCGAATAGAACACATTATGCGTTGACCGGTTCAGGCCGTGTTGGAAGAGGTATGGCTAATGACGGGTTCAGCGGATTTATATCTGAGGTTATTGTTTTCAACCGCGTTTTGAGTGCGGCGGAATTGAAACAGATCCATACATACCTATCTGTGAAGTACGGATTATCACTTTCGGTTGCTGATCACTTATACCCTCTTGACGCAACGTATCAAAACGATGTGTTTGGAATTGGTCGCAACAATGCTTCTGCATTGAATCAGTCAACTTCAGAGAGCGCCGGTATAGATGACTTACTTCGCCTCAGCAGCCCTTCTTCTCTGAGCGATGGTGATTATCTGATATGTGGTAATGACAATGAGGCTGCATTATTTGCTGCTTACGGCGGATCGAACTGCACTTTCAAGACAGTCCTCTCACGCGATTGGAAGTTTCGTCATGTGGGCGATGTTGGTACAGTGGATTTACGATTTGATATGACCGGAATAGCCGGCTTCACACCGAGTGAATTGCGTTTGTTGATTGACTTGGACGGCGATGGTTACGACGATGAAACTCCCGTTAGCGGAAGCTATTCGGCTCCATTTTTCACGGTAAGCGGCGTAACTATACCGAGTGGTGTGAAGATTACTTTGTGTCAGGAGAAATCACACTACTACGCGGTTGCATCCGGACTTACCAGTGGTGCTATCTGGGCAGATTCTCCGGCAGGAACTCCCGGGGTGTTGTCATCAACCTGCGAGCAGCTGGATCTGACCATCGTATCAGGTGTAGTCGTAAATAACGACTGGGCTTCTATGAGTTGCAAAAATCTAGCTGTAGAGTCAGGAGCTACCTTCAACGCGGGAGCACTTGTTAGTCAAAATATTCATGTGTCTGGCGATATTACCATTAACGGTGTGTGGAACGATCAGAACAGCACGCTCAATTCTGCTGGAGACGCGGCGCAAGTAATTAATGGAACAGGTTATCTCCGCGTACAATCATGGGCCATTACAAATGCTGCCGGTGTAACGATTGATGGTCTCGGAGTCATTTTGTATGGTAATTTAGGAGTGTCTAATGGCGCTACACTGCACACGAATGGTAGGTTGAGCTTGTGGTCTGATATCAATGGCACAGCCGAAATTCAGTCACTAACTGCCGGCTCAATCGATGGTGAAGTAAACGTTCGTCGTTATCGTCCGGCAGCAACTGCAGGCTGGGTTAACCTTACCAGTTCGTTGCAGGATGCCACCATTGAGGAGTGGGACGCTACCATTCTCACTACTGGTTTTACCGGTTCGGATAGTCCAGGCTATAGCTTCAACAGTGTTGTTTACTATGATGAAACTGTAGCAGGCCCTGAGGAAGATGGCTACGTTGAAGCAGAAAATAGTTCTGACTTGTTAGTGCCTGGCCGCGGTTATATGGTTTACATGCCAACAGGCGCCTACACAGTGGTTGCTCGCGGACCAATTAACAGTGGAACAATCAATTTGAACCCGACCTATACTGACAATGGTTCGGGAGCAGGTTGGAATTTGGTTGGAAATCCATATCCTGCCACAATCGATTGGGATGCTGAGGACTGGACGAAGACCAACATGAATAACGCTGTGTACATCTGGCGTTCGAATATCAATCAATATGCTACATACATCAATGGCATTTCGGCCAATGGCGGTAGCTCACTGATTGCACCCGGTCAATCTTTCTTTGTAGAGGCGACGGGTCCGGCTCCGCAATTGGTGGTCACCGAGGATTGTAAATCGAAGAGCGCTGGAACTTTCAGAACTATGGAGAATCTCCCGGCTCATTTATCGCTGAAGCTCACCATGGGCGACTGGCAAGACGAAACAATCCTATTGAAAAATGAGGAGAGTGCTGATGGATTCGAAGCGAGAAAATTGCGCAGCCCCATGAGTCAGGCTCCCTATTTGGCCAGCATCGATGAGAGCGGTAAGAACTTGTCAATAAACAGCATTCGAATGGAAGGCACTGGCCAGATCATACCGATGCGCATCGAGGCAGGAGTTTCAGGCACGTACACGTTTCAAGTAAATGGTCTTGCTCAATTTGCTCAGGGAGCTTGCGTAACACTCGAAGATGTATTCACGAATACCACCTATGTGCTCAGCGAAAATGAACCAATTGAGCTTGCGTTGGAAGCCGGTGATCGCACACAGCGCTATCAGCTTCGTATAACAGGCAATGCATTGTCTGCAGTTACAAGTGCAGGATGTGCAGCGAATGCAGGTGGAAGCGCAGAGGCAACCATCGAATCAGGTTCTGGCGTGTATGTAGAATGGCTCAATGAAAATCGAGGATTGATTGCACGCACTACGTCTGTCAATGGACTAGCTAGTGTTCAATCGTTGCGTCCGGGATATTATGTGGCGCGCATAGCAAACAACGGTGCATGCACAAATACCGAAGTTGGTTTTGAGATAAATGAAATGAATACATTGGGCGCTACAGCCATTGCTATGCCTGCAACATGCGAGAATACCAACGATGGTGGCTTGCTAGTCAACATCAGCGGAGGACGCGCACCATATGCAATTACCTGGGAGAACGGGACAACCGGACAAACCATCGACCATGCGGTAGCGGGTAAATACAAGGCTCAAATTGTAGATGCCGATGGTTGCGGCAGCGATTTTGAATTTGAAATCGAAACGGTGTCGAAACTGTTGAGCAAATTTGAAGTGTCACATGAAAACGTTGAATTAAAGAATGGTGAAGCCATCGTTGATTTCACCAACGTAAGTGAGATTGCGGATAGCTATAACTGGAACTTTGGCGACGGCAGTGAAAATTCTATCGATGAGAACCCCACTCACGCCTATATCAAGGCCGGTGTTTACGAGGTGATGCTGAAGGCAACGAACGATAATTGTGAGTCGGTAAGTACGAAGAAAATTGCCGTAGCTGATAACAATCGCAGCGAAGAGTTTACCGCAAGCGTATTGGCAACATTGACAGATAGAGGCGTGCAGGTTACCTTCCTGTTCGATGAATTGAAGAATATCCGCATCAATGCATACAATGTGCTGGGTCAACAATTAATTGAGCCAATTGTAGGTCAATATGGAAATCAAACCATCACGTTTGGTGATAGCCGATATGCAGCAAATGCGCTCATAGAGGTGACAGACGTGAATACAGGTGAGAGATCAATAATTCGTTTGGGTAGATAAGATGGATATCATGTGTGTTTGCAAAAAGGTCTCGGCTTAGCCGAGACCTTTTTGCATCTTTGCATTATGGAACAGTCGCTATTCGAGACATTATTGTATTCATTCATTATTCTCGCTGTATCTGTTACAGGTATGATTCTGTACCGAAAGGAAATTATGTTTCTGCTTCGCGGAAAGAAATGTCAAGGCAGAATTGTGAATTGGATGTCGGCCGTCGTTGGTGGAAAGCGATATTACTATCCTATGATTGAATTTACTCCTGAAGGTTTTGAGCGACAATTGTTTCGCGCTGAGGATAGGTGTGAAGGTGAGCCTATGTTCCAGCCGGGAACTGAGGTAGTCGTAAAGTATTTGCCCTCCGATCTGGAATACCGCAAAGTGATTTATCCCAAACGCTAATCAGAGTTTTTTTCCGTCCTTCAAACAGGTCAACAGGTGAATGGCCTTCTTCAACTCGGTCACGTGGTCAAACGACATGCGAAGACTATTCTCTTTTTCATACATTTTACCTTGTGTCGGATTATGTTTTATGAATTCCAGGATATGCGAGAATTTTTCACTTTGATAGAATGGCGAGTTTTCTTTTGAAATGAAATAGCCAATCATTTTGCTGCTTTTCAAGACGAGCTTCTCAAAGCCGATTTCTCGAGCCAACCAACGAAGTCGCATCGTTTCTATGAGCGCAATGGTAGGAGGTGGAATCTCTCCAAATCGATCGGTGAGTTGTTGAGTAAATGATTCCATGCCTTCTTCCGAAGTGATGTCATCGAGTTCTTTGTAAAGAGCGATGCGCTCCGTTATGCTGCTCACATATGCGTCGGGAATGAGAATTTCAAAATCAGTTTCGAGCGCAGTTTCCTTCACGAAACTCTGAGTGCGCTGTATTTCCTCCTCATACATATCCTTGAAATGCTCTTGCTTTAACTCATCAATTGCCTCGTTCAGAATTTTCTGATAGGTCTCAAAACCGATATCGTTTATGAATCCACTTTGTTCACCCCCCAGCAAATTACCCGCTCCTCGAATGTCGAGATCACGCATGGCAATGTGAAGTCCTGAACCCAAATCACTAAACTGCTCGATGGCGCTCAATCGTTTGCGCGCATCTTCTGTGAGCTGATGAAGCGGTGGGCTGAGGAGATAACAAAACGCGTGTTTGTTGTTTCGGCCAACACGACCCCGGAGTTGATGGAGGTCGCTCATGCCGAAATGATGGGCATCGTTGATGATGATGGTGTTGGCGTTCGGAATGTCGATGCCGCTTTCTACTATCGCTGTGCTCACCAGCACATCGAACGCTCCTTCTATAAATTCTGACATCACTTCTTCCAGCTCTTCGCCTTTCATTTGGCCATGCGCAGTAGCAATGCGCGCGTCGGGACAAAGACGTTGAATCATACCCGCCACTTCTTTCAGATTCTGAACGCGATTGTGTACGAAGAATATCTGTCCTCCGCGTTGTATTTCATAGCTGATGGCGTCGCGAACGACTTCTTCATTAAACGGTCGCAGTTCTGTTTGAATGGGATGTCTGTTGGGTGGAGGTGTTTGAATGATGGATAAGTCGCGTGCGCCCATCATCGAGAATTGAAGAGTACGCGGAATGGGAGTTGCCGTCAGCGTAAGCGTATCGATGTGCGCGCGCAAGGTCTTCAATTTATCTTTCACAGCCACACCAAACTTTTGTTCTTCATCGATGATCAACAAGCCGAGATCTTTGAATTTCACCTTCGGAGCAACAATGCCATGCGTGCCGATGATGATGTCTATTTCTCCCTTCTCTATTCTTTTCAGTGTTTCCGATTGTTGCTTCGCACTCTTAAATCGATTGATGTAATCAACGGTAATCGGGAATTCTTTAAAGCGTGCAGCGAAACTCTTGAAGTGTTGTAAGGATAGAATGGTGGTGGGAACAAGCACAGCAACTTGTTTCCCGTCTGTGGCTGCTTTGAATGCGGCGCGCATAGCAATTTCTGTTTTGCCGAAGCCTACGTCACCGCATACGAGTCGGTCCATAGGCGCTTCCGCTTCCATGTCTTCTTTTACTGCCTGCGTTGCTTTGAGTTGGTCTGGTGTGTCTTCGTACATGAAAGACGCTTCGAGCTCGTGTTGCATATAGCCGTCGACTTGAAACGCGTGACCTTTCGTTGCCTTTCTTTTTGCGTAAAGCTTAATAAGGTCGAAGGCAATTTCTTTCACCTTCGTTTTCGTTTTGCGCTTCAGCGTCTGCCAGGCATTGCTGCCAAGCTTGTCCATGCTGGGAGCCGAGCCTTCTTTGCCGACGAACTTGGAAATGCGATGAAGCGAATGAATGCTTACGTAGAGAATGTCGCCACCTTTGTAGGTGAGTCGAATTGCTTCCTGTTCTTTTCCGTTCACGTCGATTTTTTGCAAACCGGAAAATTGTCCAACACCGTGATCAATATGCACAACGTAGTCGCCCGGTTGCAACGACATGATCTCTTTGATGGTGAGTGCTTCTTTGTTTTTCTTGAAGCCTTCTTTTAAACGGAATCGATGGTAGCGCTCGAAAATTTGATGGTCCGTGTAGACCAAAAGTTTATTCTCTTTATCAATGAACCCCTCCGAAAAATCGACTGTTAGCGGAGTGAAATGAATGGCGTGATCCTTATCGTTGAAAATCTGATAGAGTCGTTCAATTTGCTTGGCTTGTCCTGCGGCTATGACGTTGGTGTAACCACTTTTTGCGTTGTTAGCCAGATTCGTGCTTAGCAAATCGAAGTGCTTATTGAACGCGGGCTGTGGCTCCATATCAAACGGCAAAGTGCTGCTTTCGGTAAACTTGCGTTGAGGTCCGAATTCAATCACACTCCTGCTTTGCAATTGCTCAAATAACTCTTGCTTAGAAGTATACAAATGTTCGGGTGGGGTTCTTTCGAAAAGCCCTGCTTGCTTTTCAAATTGTCGGTGCGCTTTTTCTAGTTCCGTATCCATCTTACTCAATGTGCCCTCTGTGTCTTTGATCCAGATGGTTGTATTGGAAGGCATGAATTCCAGCAGCGAAATGCGCGATTCTTCGGTGGCGCGCTGTGAGACATTTGGAACGATGGTAGCACGCGTCATTTTGGCTACGCTCAATTGAGTGTCGGGCTCAAACTTTCGAATACTTTCCACTTCATCACCGAACAATTCAATGCGGTATGGATGATCGAAACTAAATGAAAAAATATCGACGATTCCACCGCGCACTGCATATTGGCCGGGCTCATAAACGTAATCTACTTTTTCGAAACCATAGGTGTGCATCCATTCGTCGATAAATTCCAAGTCGAGTGTGTTGCCTTGCACGATTTCGAAGGTAGCACCGGATAGTTCACGATGCGTGATTACTTTTTCCGAAAGAGCTTCGGGATAGGTGATGATGCAAACCGATTTGTCTGCGTTTTCTGACTGGAGTTTTTTTCTGAGATCATTCAGTACTTCTGTGCGCATAGCAACATTGGCATTATCGGTCTCTTCCACCTCATAAGCCTGTCGCGCGGTCCGTGGAAAGAAATACAGGATAATGTCGAGTGAGTTTGGCGACGCCTCATCACCCGGAATTTTCCCAGCTGCATTTTCGAGATCGTTCAGCATGTAGGCCGCTTCTTCCTTATCCGGTAAAATCAAAACATGAAATCCACCCTTTCTCTGGATATAGGAGAAAGCTACCAGTGCAGCACCCGTTCCCACCAAACCGCGCAAATGAATTTTGAAAGCCTGTGTCGAACTGAGTTGGATGAGTTGCTCTGCCTTCGGCGAGGAGGAATAGAGCTTGTTTAAATCGGAGATGAACATAGGAAAAGCCCCCAAGCATTTTTGCTAGGGGGCGAACAGTGTCAAAGGTATGGCGTGATGATCAAAACACATGAACAGAATAACAGACAAGGCTATTTTTGCCGGAAATGACAACCTCTGATTCTCTTTTCTATTTACGTTTTCCACGCGAGGATTGCGAAGCTCTGCTCGCAGAGGGAATTGAAGATTTCTATGAAGTGAAGGCCGGCGATTGCATCAACTGGCAAGAGTTGAAGGAATGGATGGCAGATAAAAAGGATTGGATTTTCGGATGGCTTGGATACGACGCCCGACGTTCGTTGGAGCATTTTGAGCAGGAAAATTTGGAGTCATCTCAAGCTTCCCAACTCTTTCTGTTTGTGCCAAAGAATCTTTTCAGAATGGAGGGTTCTAAGTTCGAAGTTGTGAAGGGTGAGTGGCGTGAAGAATTTGAATATTGGCGTTCGATGGAACCGACGAATACAAATGCGCACATTCGTCTGGCACCGCGACTTAGTTTCTCAGATTATCAAGCGCATTTTACTCAATTGCAAAGGCAGATTGCGTTGGGAAATATTTATGAGGTAAATTACTGTGTGCCTTTTCAAGCAAAGGCGCATCTCACTGATGCACCTGCCATTTGGAAAAGAATTTATAGTCATACGGAAGCTCCATTCTCTGCCTACGCTCGATATAATGCGCACCATGTGCTATGTGCATCACCCGAACGCTATTTGCGAAGAGAAGGCAACCGAGTTATCTCTCAACCTATCAAGGGCACTATTCGCAGAGGTGATTCTAAGGAAGAAGACGAGCGACTTCGCGAACATCTTTATCAAAGCAAAAAGCAACGTTCCGAGAATGTCATGATTGTCGATTTGGTACGAAATGACCTATCGCGCTGTGCGAATCGTTCTTCTGTGGAGGTGGATGAGCTTTTTGGAGTGCATACCTTCAAGACAGTGCACCACTTAATATCCACAGTTAGTTGCGAGGTGGAGCCATCGGTTTCTTGGGTTGACCTGATTCAAGCCACGTTTCCCATGGGCAGCATGACCGGTGCTCCCAAGGTGAGTGCAATGCAGCTTATTGGTCGGCACGAGCTCACGGAGCGTGGCATCTACTCAGGAAGTATTGGGTATATTGAACCTTCAGGTGATTTTGATTTCAACGTGGTGATTCGAAGTGTTCAATATGATGATGATGCAGCAATGCTGAGCTGTCATGTTGGGGGAGCACTCACAGCACAGAGTAATGCCGAAGACGAGTATCAGGAATGTT
>JAIYBR010000304.1 GCA_027488435.1 Flavobacteriales bacterium | reverse complement strand
TGGTTGCCTTCGAATGCAATAATAAACGCATCTTTAAATCCAAGCCCTATCAATTTGTCGCGACTTTTTTTAGCCTCGGCATAATCGTCGGTTGAGCCTGTCAGGTATTTGTACATGCCATTGTGGAGTTGTTCCTCGACGTTTTTCAAACCTTTGAATTCGGAGGCTGTTGAGCTTAGTGGTTTTGCTGATGAAAGTATTTGCACTTGGAATTTGATTCCTTTACTTACAGTTTTATGCGCTATTTCTTCACTTGTTGGGCGTGTGCTACTTTTCGAATTTTGGTCTGAATTGGTTTCGGTGGCTAATGCAGTTACAGCATTGTTCTTAGCGGGTGTCGTTGGGTGGTTTTCTTTAGCTTTAGTAGTTTCTTGTTTACCGCTACCGGAATCTATTTTCCCTTTCACATTCGGATTGTCTTTTTCTTTGAAATCACGAAACGCACGGTAGATGGCTGAAGCCATGTAGGTTTTTCCTTCTTTGCTGTGAAGGAAGTCTTCTTCTTCTGCGTTGGTGAGGAACCCTAATTCCACCAAAACACTAGGCATGTTGGTGAAACTGATAACGTAATAACCCGCTTGTTTTACACCGCGATCTTTCCTTCCCACTTTCGAGCGAAATTGATCTTGTACGTTTTTCGCCAGGTTGATGCTTTTATCCAGAAACGCGTTTTCTCGCATACTCATAATGATATACGTATCGGGGTTTTTAGGATCAAAGCCTTGGTAGTTTTTTTCATGGTCTTTCTCCAAATAGATAGAAGCATTTTCGCGCATGGCTGTGCGAAGGCTCTCTTCCGATTTGTGAAGGCCCATCACAAATGTTTCAGCTCCCGAAGCGGCTTTGTTGTCATTCGCATTGCAATGAATTGAGATGAATAAATCGGCCAGCGACTCATTGGCTATTTGAACCCTTCGAGCCAGGGTGGGGAAGATGTCTGTTTTGCGCGTGTAGACAATGTCTACTTCCGGGTAATTACTATGAATGTATTCGCCGACCAATAATGCAACGTCGAGAGAAATGTCTTTTTCTGTTCTGCTTAGCCTTCCTGTGCCGAGGTTTCCGGGATCACTTCCGCCATGTCCGGGGTCTATGACAACGGTGTATTTTTTTACCGCAACGGTTGGCGGTAGAGTCGTCGACATCAGCAATACAGCGGCAACCACAAAAAGAAACGCTTTTCGATAGAGTTTCTTCGCAGACAATTGGGTAGGCGTTGTGTTGCCGGGGTTGTTATTCATAGCTTTGCGGCCAATAATTCACTACTCACAAAATTATTTTTCTCTGTTGGAGACTCGAGTGCGCATTCAGTGTCTTTTCACCCTATGCTTGTTGATAATGGCAACAAGCTTTAAGGCGCGTGCTTCGGGCTTTTTTCCCATGCTAAAGGGTTGCGAAAAGCAACAGGCCGTTTCCGACACCCTACCACCCGAAGATGATCTTGGGTTGGATTATCAGATAGACTATTCTTCAGCGGATTCTTCGGTGGTCGATGTTGTCAATGAGCAAATTTTATTATACGGAAATGCACGTGTGGTATATGGCCCTTTGGAGGTTACCGGCGATTTCATCACCTTCTCGCTAGTGGACTTTACCGCAAGGGCAATTGGCAAACGCGACAGTGTTGGTCATGTTGTAGAGAGCGCTACTTTTAAAGAAGGAGAGTCTGAATTCAAGGAAGATTCGCTCGCCTATAATTTTAAATCGAAGCGAGGCATAAGCTACGGCGTGCGCACTCAGCAAGGTGAGGCAAATTTGCTCTCTGCAGTTTCGAAAAAGGCAACAAACAATTGGATCTCGGTTGGTAAAGGAAAATTGACTACGTGCAGCGCAGAAAATCCACATTATCATTTTCAACTAAGTCGGGCTATGGTAATTCCAAACGAAAAAGTAGTTTCCGGCCCCATGTATTTGAAATTTCGGAAAATTCCAACACCGCTGGCGCTGCCTTTTGGTTTTTTCCCCAACAAGCAAGATGCGGTTCAGGGTGTTCTTTTGCCGGGCTATGGAAATGCGAATGAAAAGGGCTATTTCATTCAAAACCTCGGCTACTACATTCCCGTCAACCAACACATGGACACCAAGTTCTTGTTTGATGTGTATTCACGAGGAAGCTGGGCTGCACGCAACATTACCAACTACAATAGAATCTACCGATACAATGGCAGTTTTAATTTTTCCAGAGTAATCAATGTAGATGGCCTTCCCGAGTTGCCCACTTATCGGAAAACTGCCAATTTCAACTTGCAGTGGACGCACAATCAAGATCCCAAAGCACGACCCAACTCGGGGTTTTCATCGAATGTAAATCTTGGGTCACTTGATAATTTCCGTAACAATCTCAACACGTCTCAAACAGATTTCTTGAGCACCACTTTCAGCTCGCGTATCCAATGGACGAAGCGATGGTCGGACTCTCCGTTCAACATCGGCGTAACGGCTGGCCACACTCAGAATACGCAGTCAAAAAACGTTCAGCTTACGCTTCCAACAGCCAACTTGAACATGTCGCGTATTACCATGGGCCGTTTCGTGCAGGATCGACTTCGGTTGAAGCGCTTGTTGGATAACATTGGTGTTACTGCATCGGCAGATTTTTCTAATTCGGTGAGTCAAAGTGAGTCGATGTACTCATTGAACAACCTCGATAGCTTGTGGCAGTTTGCCAGAAATGGTTTACGCCTGCAAGCGCAAACCTCTGCGAATGTCCGCGCGAAACAATTTGGAACACTCACTCTGTCGGTTAATAGCACCGTCACGAATACCTTTAAATACCTGCAGGCAACGCCGGCTCCCGGTGGTGAAACGTTGTTGTTCGATACGCTCTACGGTTTGCGCAGCGCGATGAATTGGAATGCATCTGCTAGTTTTAATACGCGGTTATTCGGAACTTTTAATTTCGGTAACAAAGCTGCCTTGAAAGCCATTCGACATATGGTGCAGTGGAACATTGGTGCCAGCTACACTCCTGAAGCAAATGTGCGACGCGAGATGTATTCTGCTTCCGGCGATTTTTTGGGCTACAACCCGTTTGATGTCGCTGCGTTTACCCCGCAGAACTCAACCGAGCAGATGAATCTAAACTGGAGTTCGACCAATAACTTCGAAGCAAAGGTTCGTGATCGATCGGCTTCAAAGCTGGCCTACAAAAAACTCAAGCTGATAGATAACTGGAGGAAGTCGCTAAGCTGGAACATGATGGCTGATTCGCTTCAGCTGAGCAATCTTTCGATGAGTGCCTTTACCACGATTGCAGGTGTCATCAACTTGAACTATAACTCTACCTATAGCTTTTATGACCGTGATAGTTTGGGCCGAGAGATTAATCGTTATTTGATGGACTCACAATCCATGCTCATGCGCATGGAAGGAACAAACCTTGCCCTTGGTTTTCAGCTGAAGAGCAAAACACGCAATGAGTCCGGTGATGATTCCAATGACGAGAAGGGTATTGACTTTAGAATTCCCTGGTCACTCAATTTGAATTACAACCTGCGTATGACGCCGATTTGGGATCCGATCAAACAAAGGGATTCTTTAACCTACAAGCAAGCCATGACGTTCAATGGTGATTTCACCTTATTCAAGCGTTGGTCTTTCAACTTCAATAGCGGTTATGATATGAGTAACCCGCGCTACGATAAAATTGAGTTGAATGATTTCGGGCTTCGCGATTTTACCACCACGAATCTCGGTTTCCGCTGGGATTTGCACTGCTGGGAATTCACGATGAACTACGTACCCTTCGGCCAGCGTAGAAGCTACATGATGCAGCTTAATATCAAGTCGGCCTTGCTTCAAGATCTGAAAATTCAGCGACGAGGTAATCTGGGAGATCCGGGATATCTGTATTAATGACGAATGACAAATGACAAGTGACGAATGAGCCACTATTAGTTATTTGTCACTAGTCACTAATAACTACAGAAGCTCAAGAAGACTCGCAGCAAAGAACACCACCACCAGCAATACGCTTAGAACCGCCAATGTGCGACGTGTGCTATCGCTGACCATGATGCGGCCTGCGTTTTCAATTGGAGTGAAAATAGCACTAATGACACGCAGATAATAGAAGGCTCCAATGGCAGAGGTAATCACCATGATGATTACGAGCGCCATGTGTTCGTGTTCTATCACGTTTGTAATCACATAGTATTTTCCCAAGAATCCGCTGAGGGGAGGAATACCCGCCATGCTGAGCAAAGCAACCGTCATGCTCACTGCCATCACAGGGCTACGCTTGATGAGTCCTTTGAATGCATCGGTGGAGGCATCCTCATTTTGAATGGCAGCTACATGTTGTATCACGAAGAATGAAATCAGACTAGCGATGCTGTAGGTGAGCGTGTAATAAATCAAATACTTAGGCGAAGTAGTTGATGCTGTCAACACAAATCCCAACATGAAACCGGCGTGCGAGATACTCGAAAACGCAAGCATACGCTTGGTGTCGGTTTGCACTACAGCGGTGATGTTAGAAGCGATGAGTGTAATAGCAATCATGAATACGATGGCTGTTGAGTAGGCTTCGGGCAACGGTTGCAATGCGCTTCCGAAGAGCTTGAACATCCCTGCGAAGGCGGCACCTTTCACGATGGTCGACATGTAGGCTGTTACAGGAGTTGGCGCGCCTTGATACACATCGGGAGCCCACAAATGGAAAGGAGCAACCGAGATTTTAAAGGCAAAACCAATAAGCATGAGTGCCGATCCTGTCAAAATCAGTGGACTGTAGAAGCCACCAGAAAGATGTTCCTGGATTGCCTTCAACTCGAAAGAGCCAACTGCGCCGTAGCAAAGAGAAATACCGAACAGAAGTACAGCAGATGCCAACGAACCAAGGAAGAAATATTTGAATCCCGCTTCGTTGCTCAGTACATTTTTTCGTTGACTAGCAGCCAACACGTAAACCGGTATAGACAAAATTTCTACACCGAGGAAAAGCATTACAAGGTTGGTGTACGCGCTCAATACAACTGCTCCGCACAAACTGAAAAGTACCAGTGCGAAAATGTCGGTACGTTGCGATGTTCCCGCCGTGTAGTTGTCGCCTGCGAGGATAAACCAGAGCAGCGCGATGCTTGCAAATACAATCGTAAACGACAGGGCGGTATTGTCGAATGTGAGCATGCCGCCGTATTGTGCAAATGGAGTTTCGTTGAGTCCCCAATCAGCGATGCTGACGCCGATTAATCCCAATAGACCCAGCATGATGACGGGTAAAACGAGCTTGCGCATTTTCAATACGTCAAGCGCAAGTACTGCGATTCCCAACAGGGAAATGATAACTATTTCTTTCATCGGTTAAGGCCTTGGAGGAGTGATTCAACAGAAGGGTTAGCAACAGAGAGTATCGGATCGGGATAAACACCCAATGCGATAATCAAAATGACAAGTATGGTTAGAACCGTTTTTTCATGGCTGTTGAGTGGTGCAAATGATTGTGTTGCTGAATTTGCAGGACCGAGCATCATACTTTGGAAAGCGCGCAACATATATACTGCTCCGAGCACAACTGTGAGTCCGGCCACAGCTGTGAGCCACGGGCTAACTTGATAAAATCCGAGGAGCAACAGAAACTCTCCAACGAAACCGCTGGTGAGTGGCAATGCAACGGAACCCATCACGATGATGAAAAACAGAAATGCGAACAATGGATTCACTTCACGTATGCCGCCCATTTTGCTCATGTCGTCGTGATTCATGCGTGACTCAATGATATCGTAGACAAAGAATAGAGCGACTGAAAGAATACCGTGCGATAGCATCTCCATGATACCACCTTGAATACCTTGGGCATTACCGGAAAGAATACCGGCACTCAAAACACCAAGGTGAGCAATCGAAGACCATGCAATCAGCAATTTGTAGCGCTGCTGTGCGATGGCCATACCTGAAGCGTACAGCACGCTTATCGCTGAAAGAGCCAATGCCCATGTGCCATATTCGGCAACACCTTCCGGCAGGGCAGGAACAACGAGTCGCACCATACCATAGCTGGCCATCTTAAGCATGATACCTGCGAGAAGCATGGTGCCGGCTGTTGGTGCGGAGTCATACGTTGCGGGTTGCCATGAATGGAAAGGGAACACAGGGATTTTCACGGCAAATGCGATGAAGAATCCGGCGAACACCCATCCTTGTTCCGATCCGCTCAATGAGCGACCTGCTTCATACAAGGCTTGCATGTTGAAGCTACCCGAAATGTTGTAGAGGTAGAGCAGCGACACCAGCATGAACAAACTACCGAAAAGGGTATAGATGAAAAACTTCAACGTGATTTTCGCTTTGTTCGGATGCTCGCTCCAATAGAGTATCATGAAGTAAATCGGGATAAGCGCAAATTCATAGAACACGTAGAACAACAATCCGTCGGTGGTGGTGAAGGCGCCCATCATAGACGCAGCCATAAGCAGCATGAGTCCATAGAAATAGTGCGGGCTTTTAAAGGTGCGATTGAACGATGCATAAATGATAATCGGCAACAGCAACGCTACGAGAAGTGCCATCACGAGTGAAATACCATCCAGTGAAAAGGCATAGGAGATCCCCAATGGGCCAATCCATTCGCGGTTAAATGTGAGCCAGGTTTCACTGCCTTCTTTTCCATTCAGAAAGAATGCGCCTAGGGTTATGATTAGTTCCAATATACCTGCACCCAGTGCGAGGTTACGTGCATTTTTTGCTCCCGCGGCCATCGAAAGGACCGCTGCGAATAGAGGTATGGCGAGCAGTATAAGTGTGAGCATAGGGTTTAGATGTAAAGGAGTAGTGCAATGAGTCCAACAACGAAAGCGAGAATGTAGAAGAAGAGACTACCCGACTGCAACAGTCGAAGTTTTCCTCCTGCGGCATCGGTAGCTGCACCTGTGCCTTCAACCAATCCGTCTACAATTTTTGGTTCAATAAAGCTGCCTAGCGCTTTGCTGATGGCGTCAACCGGCTTGCGAATAATCGCATTGTACAACTCATCGAACCAGTATTTGTTGAGCATCAACTTGTGCGTTGCAGAAGTAATGTCTTTGTCTTCCAAAGCCAACTCGCCGCGCTTTGAGTACTTCAGCCATGCGAGATATATTCCACCAACCGCGATGATTGTAGCGAGTCCCATGAGCATGAGTTCGGTGTTCAGGTCCATGTGAAGGGCGGGCATCACAACGGTTCCATCGAGATAATGATCGAGCCAATGCCAGTGCATGTGCATCGATTCGCCTACGGCGTGAGGCAAGCCAATGAATCCACCGACAACAGAAAGAACAGCGAGTACAACCAACGGAAGGGTCATCACAGCAGGCGATTCGTGCAGGTGATGCTCTTGCTCGTGTGTGCCGCGGAATTTGCCATGGAATGTGAGGAAGTACAAACGGAACATGTAGAAAGCAGTGCATGCGCTCACTACTAGGCTCAATAGGAACATCAGTTTGTTTTCTTCAAACGCAACGGCAATGATTTGATCTTTCGAGAAGAAACCTGCGAATGGGAAAATACCGGCAATCGCAATGGTGCCGATAAGGAATGTGAGATGCGTGGTGCGCATGTGCTTCTTTAAACCACCCATGCGGCGTATGTCTTGCTCACCGCCCATTCCGTGAATGACAGAACCACTTCCTAAGAACAACAACGCCTTGAAAAATGCGTGTGTGATAACGTGGAAAACAGCAGTGCTGTATGCGCCCATACCGAGAGCAACAAACATGAGTCCGAGCTGCGATACGGTAGAATAGGCGAGTACTTTCTTGATGTCATTTTGCGTGAGGGCAATGGTTGCTCCGAGCAACGAGGTGAGAATACCGGCCCACATAATGAGGTCGCCGGCCGACTCTGTCATTGCATAAAGGTTGCTGCTTCGTGCCACCATATAAATACCTGCAGTTACCATAGTTGCTGCGTGGATGAGCGCTGATACGGGCGTAGGGCCGGCCATTGCATCGGGCAGCCAAGTGTGAAGCGGAATTTGCGCACTCTTACCCATCGCACCGATGAAGAGCAGAATGCCGATGGCAGTAGCAACTTCGGTTGGAAGCCCTCCGATGGCGCGTTCCGAAATGAATAACTCATCATAGCGAAGTGTTCCGGTATAAGCAAAGAGCAAACACATTCCGAGAATTAATCCAAGGTCACCAATTCGATTTACGATGAATGCCTTCTTTGCAGCATCGTTGTTCTTCATGTCTTTGTACCAGAAGCCAATGAGCATGAATGAACACAAACCAACGCCTTCCCAACCAACGAACATGGTGAGATAGCTATCACCCAATATGAGAATAAGCATGAAGAAAACGAAGAGGTTTAAATACGCAATGAAGCGATTGAAGCCTTCGTCGTCGTGCATGTAGCCGATGGAGTAGAGGTGAATCAAAAATCCGACACCGGTGATGAAGAGTAAGTAGATAGCGGAGAGAGGATCAACCAAAAACGAAATATCGATATCGAATGTGCCTGCAGTAATCCAATCAAATGCTTTTACAACCGTTGGGTGTGCACCATGCATTTGTGTAGTGAATACGAGTATCGAAACAACAAACGATAGGAAGATGGCTCCTGAACCGATGCCACCAATAAAATTCTTCGATAATCCTTTCCCGAGGAAAGTGATGAATAGAAATCCGGCGAGCGGAAATAGCGGTATGAGTGTAACGAGTTTTTCCATGCCGATCAGAATTTCAATTTATTAAGCACCGAAGTGTCGGTTGAGTGCGTATTGCGGTAGAGCATCATCAGGATAGCAAGTCCCACCGCAACTTCAGCAGCGGCGACAACCATGATGAAGAACACGAACACTTGCGCGTCTGTGTGATTCCACATTTTCGAAAACGCGACCAGCGAAATATTCACGGCATTCAGCATAAGCTCGATGCACATAAACATGATGATGGCGTTGCGACGGAAGAGAATGCCGAGCGCTCCCATGCCAAACAGCACCGCTGCCAGCACGAGGTAATGGTTGATGGTAATGTTGTGATAGAGTTCCATCAGGCAAGTTCTTTTTTAGATAAGTAAACAGCTCCAACCATAGCTCCGAGGAATAGCACACTGGCTAATTCGAAGGGAAGAAGAAATTCGCGGTAGAGTACATTTCCTAGGTTTTTGGTTTGACCCATGGCAGCATTGAATTCTCCAGCAGCAATGCTGTTGAGCTCGTCGGTGCGCTGCACGGCTGCGAGCAACACGAGCATTAATATGCCTCCTGCTGCCACGCTGAGCGACTTAGACCAAAGGCTGCGTTTTTCTTCTTCGAGTTTATTGAGGTTGAGCATCATGATGACGTAGAGAAACAGAACCATAATGGCACCGGCATATACTATGATGTGCACTGCCGCCAGAAACTGCGCTCCAAGCAAGAAGTAATGACCTGCTACAGCAAAAAAGGTGATGATAAGCGATAGCACGCTGTACACCGGATTCTTGGAGAATATCATTCCCGCGGCGCTAAACACTGCAACGAACGATAAAAACCAAAAGGCGTATTCAGATAACATGTGAGTAGGAGTTTGAGGTTTGGTTTAGTGATGTTTGTTGATCCGCGGCTTTGCGTCTTTGAAAGTGCGGTTGTGGTAGTGACGCTTATCTTTTTTGAATTCCAATACTTCCGGACGTTGACGAAGGGTAACATCGATAGGTGACTCAGTTGTTTCAACCAGTTTGTCTTTGCCGAAAACTTCTTCGCCTCGTGTGAAAGAAGAAGGCACAATGCGGTCGGTGAGGAATATGGCTTCCTTCGGACATGCTTCTTCGCACAATCCGCAGAAGATGCAACGCAGCATATTGATTTCATAAATGCTTGCGTATTTCTCTTCGCGATAAAGATTCTCTTCTCCTTTTTTGCGTTCGGCAGATTCCATTGTGATGGCTTCAGCCGGACAAGCAACTGCGCACAGGCCACAAGCAGTGCAGCGTTCAGCACCTGCTTCGTCGCGCTTCAGCACATGTTGTCCGCGATACACCGGAGCGATTTCGCGCTTCACATCCGGATACTTAATCGTGGGTGTGCGCTTAAACAAATGACTGAATGTGATCATCATTCCTTTGAAAATGGCAGGCAGGTAGAGCTTCTCACTCCAGGTGAGTTCTCGAACGGTGACTGTTTTCGATCGATTCGTTAATGCCATTGTATGGTGTAATACGGTGGTTATTCTGTTAGTTCAATTTTCCCATGAGGTACATCACAATGCCGGTGATGAAAATGTTGGCCAGGGAAAGGGGCAACAATACGCGCCATCCCAAATGCATCAGTTGGTCGTAGCGGAAGCGCGGAAGTGTCCAGCGAACCCACATGAAGATGAAAATGAAGATGACGATTTTCGCAAACAAGGCAACTGTTTGCAGGATGGCGAGCGTGTTTCCTTCCAAACCTAATTCATGTTGGAATGGAAAATTATAGCCGCCCCAGTAGAGCGATGCCATTACCGCAGAGCTGATGAACATGTTGATGTACTCGGCAAAAAGGAAAAGACCGAGTTTCATCGAAGAGTATTCTGTGTGATATCCTCCCACCAATTCGCTTTCGCACTCCGGTAAGTCGAAAGGCGCACGGTTGGTTTCTGCAAATGCACAAATGATGAAGATGAGGAATCCGAGAGGTTGGTACACCACGTTGGCAAGACCTGCATCTTGTTGACGTGAAATTTCACCCAGGCTCAATGTGCCCGTCATCATTACCAATGCGATGAGTGAAAGTCCCATGGCAACTTCATAGGAAATCATTTGCGAAGAGGCGCGCAATGCACCGAGCAATGAATACTTGTTGTTAGAAGCCCAGCCGCCAATCATGATTCCGTATACACCAATACTAACTACACCAAGCAAATAGAGCAGACCGATGTTGATGTCCGTGATTTGCATCGGGTAGAGAACTCCATTGATGGTGATGCCGCTTCCCCAGGGAATGACGGCACCGGTCATACACGCCGTTACCATGAACAAACATGGCCCTAGAATGAATAGGAACCGATTTGATTTACCAGGAAGCATTTCTTCCTTCATGAACATTTTCACACCGTCGGCAACGGGTTGAAGCAGTCCCAGTGGGCCGGCTCTGTCGGGACCTACACGGTCTTGAAGTATAGCGGCAAGTTTGCGCTCTCCCCAGGTCATGTATGCTGCCATCGCAAGGGATACAACAAATACAAGCACACAGAGTATGAGTTTATAGATAAGCATTGCGTCCATAGTCGTTCGCGAGTTCTGTTTCTTATTGGTTGTTAGGGTCGAGTGCTCCGTGGCCGAGCGTTACTTTGTCGCCGTGCGGAAGAGCCTTGCGTTGACGATCGATATCCGCTTTCAGTGCTTTCAAACTTTCATAGTGGTTCGCTGAAATCACGGAATCACGGTCGATGTGCGCGGGTCCTTCAATAGTCCAGTCACTCGTTTTCTTTTTTTCGAAGCGGCATTCGTTGCAAATCCAGTCGGTTACTTCACCGAATTGATCGCGACGACCTGTCACACGCAATACTTCTTCGCCTTTGTACCACAAGCGCACTTTGCCGGAGCATTTAGTGCATTTGCAATGGGCATCCATCGGCTTGGTATACCATACGCGGCTCTTGAAGCGGAAAGTCTTATCGGTGAGCGCTCCTACAGGACACACATCAATCATGTTTCCTGAGAAGTCGTTGTCGATTGCATTTGTGATGTACGTGGAAATCTCAGCAACATCTCCGCGGTTGATTACACCGTGCACGCGACCATCTGTTACTTGATCAGCGGTTTTCACGCAGCGATAGCAGAGGATACAACGGTTCATGTGCAATTGAATCTTATCGCCAATGTCGATACGCTCAAATTCACGACGTGGAAATTCGTAGCGAGTGCCTGCTTTGCCATTTTCGTAAGCCAGGTTTTGCAAGTCGCATTCACCTGCCTGGTCGCAAACGGGGCAATCGAGCGGGTGGTTGATGAGAAGGAATTCCACCACACCGGCGCGTGCTTCGAGCAAGTCGGGTGAGGTAAGGTTTTGCACTTCCATGCCATCCATCACCGTGGTGCGGCAAGAAGCCACAGGCTTTGGCATGGGGCGAGGATCTTTTTCACTGCCTTTGGTCACCTTTACGATGCACGTGCGGCAGTATCCACCGCTCGTTTTGAGTTTGGAATGGTAGCACATGGTGGGAGGAACAATGTCACCTCCTATCATACGTGCAGCTTGAAGGATGGTAGTGCCATCGGGTACTTCAACACTGATTCCGTCTATTGTAACTTTTGCCATTTCTATCGTGTTTCATTCACTCAACCGGCAGTTGGTGAAGTTTTTTCTGTGTTTTGTATTCTGCTCTTACGAGATGTTATATTGAAGCCAAGCATGAAATCGAGGGCCGCAAATCCAAATTGTTGTGAAGCTCTGTCGCTGATGCTTTCCGCGCGGGTGACGATGTCGGGCATGTTGATGTAGCCGCACTTGGCTTCACCTCGCACAAAGAAGTGATGGCCGAATAGAATCTCCGCGCCACATTTTAAATTGGTGCCGAAGCCGGCAAAATGAAATTCGTCGTTGCGAGGATAACCCATTAATTTAACGTTGCTTTTCGGCATCACGGCACCTACGCCAGCCCCACCATAAGCATTCACTTCTAAAAAGTTTCCTGTGAAAATTCCTTGGTAAAATTCTATCTCAGTCAGTAAATAATTCAAACCATCGGTATGCTCGAATGTGAGAAATTCAGGCGCCAACTTTACGGAATTGTCATTCACCATATTCATGTAGGTCGCATCAGATATGTTGCCTTCGAATGCTACATGTTGGTTCTGAACCATTACGTATTTCATATGATCGACACCAAGCGTTATGGCAATGCGATCGTGAATGAAATAGCCGAGTTTCATATTCGTTTGCGGAATGGTAAGAGTCTTCAAACCGAAGTAAATTTTAGCTTCGAATTCTGTCTGTCGGTCTTTCGCTTGCACATCGAACAAGGTGAAGTCATACCCTTCACCAGTGAAGTGAATATCGCTTCTGGTATACGCAGCACGATTCCATCCCCAACCGCCGAATACGTTGCCTTTGCGTTTCATTTCTGGAAACCACTGAGCATGGGTCGCACAGCATGTGAGGAGAATGATAAGTAAGCTATGTAGTCGAAGTAGCTTCATCAATTACGCTTCAGCTACCTGATGCAGGCGGAAATAGTGTTTCACATCTTTAATGCTCTTGCCGTTGCGGACATATTCTTCGAACTCACTACGGAAGTGGCGGATAGCGCTTGCTACAGGCCATGAGGCTGCGTCTCCCAATGGGCAAATGGTCTTTCCTTCAATCTTGCTTTGGATGTCCCACAGCAAGTCGACATCAGCGAGCGTGCCGTTGCCATCGAGAATCTTGTGAAGAATTTTCTCCATCCATCCTGTTCCTTCGCGGCAGGGTGAACATTGACCGCAGCTTTCGTGGTGATAGAAACGCGTGAAGTTCCACAGATTTTTAACGATGCTAGTGTCTTCGTCCATAACGATGAATCCACCTGAACCGAGCATGGTGCCGCTGGCAAAACCACCATCAGCAAGGCTTTCGTAAGTCATCAATCGCGATTCGCCTGCAGCGGTTTTCAATATCAAATCGGCGGGAAGAATTGGCACGGAAGAACCTCCGGCAACTACTGCCTTCAGTTTTTTTCCGTTGCGAATACCTCCGCAGTATTGTTCTGAATAAATAAATTCTTCAACGGGCACACCGAGTTCAATTTCATACACACCCGGCTTGTTGATGTGACCCGATGCAGAAATGAGCTTCGTACCCGTGCTTTTGCCAACACCAATCGAAGCGTACGCTGCGCCGCCGTCTTTGATGATAGGCACAACGGCTGCTATGGTTTCCACGTTATTCACTACGGTTGGACAACCGTACAATCCTGCTACTGCTGGGAATGGCGGCTTAATACGCGGGTTTCCGCGCTTTCCTTCGAGTGATTCAATCAATGCGGTTTCTTCTCCGCAGATGTAGGCACCTGCACCCACTTGCACGTAGCAGTCGTGGTCGAAACCGGAGTTCATGATATTCTTGCCGAGCAAGCCGGCTTCATAGGCTTCTGCAATTGCTTGCTCGAGAATGCGTGCTACGTAAAAATATTCGCCGCGTATATAGATAAACGAAGTGCGAGCTCCCAAGGCGAAGCTAGACGCAATCATACCTTCAATAAGCAAGTGTGGAATGCGCTCCATCAGATAGCGATCCTTAAACGTGCCCGGTTCGCTTTCGTCGGCGTTGCACACTACGTAGCGAGGCACACCGGCAGGCTTAGCAATGAAGCTCCACTTCATACCGGTAGGGAAGCCTGCTCCTCCGCGTCCGCGAAGACCACTGGCCTTCACTTCTTCCACCACCTGTTCGGGAGTCATTGTTTTCAGCGCCTTTTCGAGCGATGAATAACCGCCATGCTTGCGATACACATCCAGTTTACGGATGCCCTCAATATGGTCGTTTTCGAGTAATAGTTTGCGTCCCATCAGATGTTAATCATATCGTCTTTAGTGTACACTCGGCGCTTGCCTTCCGATTTCATTTTCTCAAGCAGGTTGTCGACTTTATCGAAGGTGAGATTTTCATAGTAATCACCACCGCACTGAAGCATCGGAGCTGTTCCGCAAGAACCCAAACATTCAACTGTTTTCAGCGTGAACATGCCGTCGGTGGTTGTTTCGCCAACGTGTATGTTGAGTTTCTTTTCGATGTGGCGCACGATATCTTCTGCTCCAAGTAACCAGCAAGAAGATGTGCGGCATACTTCGATGACACACTTTCCAACAGGCTTCAAATTGAACATCGAATAGAACGATGCAACTTCATAGGCTTCGATAGGCTGAATTTTGAGGAGTGCTGAAACGCAGTCCATGGCGCCGGGGCTCAACCAGCCGTCGAATTCGGCTTGCGCCAAATGCAAGAGAGGAATGAGTGCGCTCTTTTCTTTTCCTTCCGGGTATCTTCGAATGATGCGCTGCGCCGTAGCGAGTGTTTCATCCGAAAATTTGTATTCCTTGTTGTCAGACATGTTGCTGTGTGTGTCTTGAATAATGTTGTTTTATGCGTCGAGTTCTCCTGCGATTACGTTCATGCTACTCATGGTGAGAATGGCGTCGCTGAGCATGCCACCTTCAATCATCGATGGGTATGCCTGGTAATAAATGAAGCAAGGGCGGCGCATGTGTAAGCGATACGGTGTGCGTCCGCCATCGCTGATGAGGTAGAATCCTAATTCACCGTTACCACCTTCAACCGCATGGTATACTTCTCCTTTTGGTACATCGGTTTCGCCCATCACAATTTTGAATTGATAGATGAGTGCTTCCATTTTGCTGTACACGTCTTCTTTGGGAGGCAAGTAGAATTCAGGAACTTCCGCGTGGTAGGCACCATCGGGCATGTTCTTGATGGCTTGTTCGATGATGCGCATGCTCTGCCACATTTCTTCCATACGAACCATATAACGGTCGTAGGTGTCGCCATTGGTTCCTACCGGAATTGTGAAATCGAACTCTTCGTAAGAAGAATAGGGAGTCATCACTCGTACGTCGTAGTCAACGCCCGCCGCGCGCAGGTTTGGACCTGTGAAGCTGTAGGCCAGCGCATTTTCAGCGCTGATGGCGCCGCAGTTGATGGTGCGATCCATGAAGATACGGTTGCGGGTCACCAGCTTGTCGAATTCAGAAAGTGCTTTCGGAAACTCTTTCAAGAAAGCATGAATGCGGCTCCATGCTTTCTCGTTGAAATCACGCTCCATACCGCCTATGCGACCAATGTTGGTGGTGAGGCGAGCTCCGCATATTTCTTCGAAAATTTCGTAAATCTTTTCACGCCATTGAAACAAGTACAAGAAGCCAGTCATGGCTCCTGTGTCAACAGCGATTACCGTATCACACACAATGTGGTCGGCGATGCGCGAAAGTTCCATGATGATAACACGCAAGTATTGCGCTCGTTTGGGCACTTCGCAGCCAATCAATTTCTCAACCGTCATGTGCCAGCCCATGTTGTTGATGGGTGAAGAGCAATAGTTGAGGCGGTCAGTGATGGGTGTAATCTGATTGTAAGGACGGCGTTCAGCGAGCTTTTCGAAAGCACGGTGTATGTAGCCGATGGTGGGTTCTGCTTTCACGATAATCTCTCCATCCATGGTGAGGATGTTTTGAAAGATACCGTGCGTAGCAGGGTGTGTTGGACCAAGATTGAGAATGGAGTAATCCTTCTGATCTGTAACCTGCGACGCAGTCGCGAAGGTTTGTCCGATGTTTCCTGAGGTTCCTTTCATGATCTTATCGTCCGAAATATTTGTCTTCTTTATCGTCGCGGCCCGCATCTTCCAGCGCGTATTCTTTTCTCAACGGATGATAATTCATTTCATCCATGTTGAGGATGCGGCGCAAATCTGGGTGACCGTTAAAGCGAAAGCCATAAAAGTCAAACGCTTCGCGCTCCATCCAGTTGGCTCCAGACCAGAGGTCGGTCGCTGTAGGTACATTCAGGTCTTTATCGGCCATGAACGTTTTGATGCGCACACGCATGTTCTTCTCCATGTTGTGTAATTGATACACGAGCGCAAACTCTTGCCCGACGTTCTGCGGATAATGCACTCCGCACATCGTTGTTAGGAATGTGAAGCCTAAGTCGTTGTTGTTTTTC
>JAIYBR010000084.1 GCA_027488435.1 Flavobacteriales bacterium | reverse complement strand
CGGCTTGCTCAGCATCCCAAAGACATTATCGAGGTTCCGTTTGAATCAGACTTCGCGCAAATCGAAAAAGCAATTGCAGAAAAAAAGAAGGCTCGAAAACCTTTCACTGTCGGCCAACGAACTCAAACTAATCGTCTATACCGCACCTCCAACCATTCTTCTTCACAGGCTGCAGAAAAGAAGATGAAGTCTTCGCGAAAATGACCCTAGTTGCTTCCAGCCGGAGAGAACACGCATAAACCCACTATGTGAGCAAATACTCGATCAGCCAATGCATTTGTTAATCGGTACAATTTCATTCTATAATCGAGGCTTGTTATTTCCCTTTTGTTGAGCCGTGTTTTGAATATAGATTTACCTGCTTTGCTCTGCATTCAATAAATTACTTTTAACCTGTGGAATACTACACCATCATCAAATCGCTGCACATCATTTTCGTGGTGACCTGGTTTGCGGGTCTATTCTACATGTTTCGCCTGTTTGTGTATCACGCAGAGGCGGCTCGCACAGAAGAACCAAGGCGTGGAATTCTGATTGAGCAATATTCGATTATGGAACGTCGCCTGTGGTACGCCATTACCTGGCCCTCTTGCATTCTCACGCTCATTTTCGGAATCTGGCTGCTCGTTCTCAACCCTGCCTTTCTCTCCCAACCGTGGATGCACATCAAACTCACATTTGTTGCCGGATTACTTGTTTATCAACTCTACGGACAAGGCGTGCTAAAAGGAATACGCGAACATCCCCTCCGCTACACCTCCATCGGCATGCGCATGATGAACGAAGTGCCAACGGTTATTCTAATAGCTGTCGTTTTTTTGGTTGTCATGAAAAGCAGCTTCTCCTGGATTTGGGGAACGCTCGGAATTTTAGGTACTGGCGTGCTGCTGATGGTCGTGGTGAAGATGCTGCGTAGAAGTGGCGATTGACGAGAGACGAGTGGCGAATGGAGAATGGCGAATGGCGAATGGCGTGTGGAGAATGAAGAATAAAAAGGCCCGCATTGAAATTCAATGCGGGCCTTTTTAGTTCGAATATTTTATACATGTTGAATGAAAGATCTTCTCCATTCTCCATTCTCCGTTCTCCACTACCCATTCAACATCACCGGCATCACGAGCATCAAAATATCCTCACCTGCGTTGTCGCTTTCGACTTGAGTGATGATACCTGCTCGGTTCGGTGCGCTCATTTCAATGTTCACATTTTCTGAATCGAGGTTCGTTAGCATTTCGTTCAGAAAGCGTGAATTGAAACCGATCTCCATATCGTCGCCGGCGTAGGAGCATGTGAGACGCTCTTGTGCCTCATTAGCGAAGTCTAGATCTTCGGCAGATACATTGAGCTCACTTCCTCCGACCTTCAAACGCACCTGGTGAGTAGTCTTATTCGCGAAAATCGAAACACGCTTAATAGAGCTCTGCAAATCGAGGCGATCGATCGTAAGCTTAAATGGATTCTCTTTCGGGATTACCGCTTCGTAGTTGGGGAATTTGCCTTCAATAAGTCGACACATCAGAACAACACTATCCAATGTGAATAGCGCATTGTTTTCGGTATACTCCACTTGAACATCTGTTTTATGAGAAGACAAGGCTCCCTTCAGCAGATTTAATGGCTTACGCGGAACAACAAACGATGCAGGGCTGCCACCACCAACATCTGTGCGCGTGTAACGAACCAGTTTATGAGCATCGGTGGCAACAAAACGAACTTCGTTTTCATGAATCTCGAAAAATACGCCACTCATAATGGGTCGCATATCGTCGTTTCCGGCAGCAAAGAGGGTCTTATTAATTGCCTTTGCAAGCGCCTCGCCTGATATAGACAAATTCTTCGCTCCACTCAACGCTGGAGTCTTCGGGAAGTCATCGCCATTGGCGCCGGTTAGCTTGTACTTACCATAGTCGCTCGAAATTTCAACGCCTAAGGTCTTTTTGTCGATAGTAAATGTGAGCGGCTGCTCGGGCAGGCTTTTCAGAATTTCCAAAAGAATTTTAGCAGGTATCGCAATGATGCCCTCCTCCTTGGCCTCAATTGCCATCTGCGTGCTCATTGCCGTTTCAAGATCGCTCGCCGAAATGGTGAGTGACTTGTTTTTAATGTCGAACAAAAAATTGTCGAGTATTGGCAATGTGTTGCTGCTGTTGAGCACACCGCTCAACTGCTGTAACTGCTTCAAAAGTGCAGTGCTTGTAACAATAAATTTCATGTTGGAATTTTCTATAACGAGGCCAAAGATAAACGGCAGGGGGCACGACTGCCGTAAACGAAAGTGCGTGTTATTAACAAGAGAATGGAGAATGAAGAATGGAGAATATCGCTCATTCTCCATTCTTCATTCTCCATTATATCAGAGGATATGGTTAGGAAGTAATTCCCTTACGCAATCGAAAGCTTCTTCTCCAAATCATCCAAGTACTTGCGGAAGTGCTTGTCCGTCTCCTGGAGGTTGTTCACCGTGCGACATGCGTGCAATACGGTTGCGTGGTCTTTACCACCGCAATGTGCACCTATACTTGCAAGACTGCTCTTGGTCATCTTCTTGGCGAAATACATCGCTATCTGACGAGCCTGCACAATTTCGCGCTTGCGTGTTTTGCTCTTCAGCAATTCGATTGGCAAATCGAAATAATCGCACACCACTTTCTGAATGTAGTCGATGCTCACTTCACGGGCTGTGTTCTTCACGAACTTATCAATCATCTGCTTGGCAAGGTCGAGCGTGATAGCCTTCTTATTCAAAGACGACTGAGCAATCAATGAAATTAGCGCGCCTTCCAATTCACGCACATTCGAAGTGATTGAATAACCGAGATACTCCACCACTT
>JAIYBR010000128.1 GCA_027488435.1 Flavobacteriales bacterium | reverse complement strand
TGCACCGTTTCAACGCTGCTTGAGCCATTGGCCGACACCAGAGCAGTGGCACGATTCAACTCAGCGTCAAAAAACGTCAACTCCAGCGGCACCTCTTGCATGATCAATTCATTGTAATGACTGAATTGCCGAATGTTTACATCCCACAAATCACCTCCGGCATTCGTAAACGAATGAATCCGAAACTCCGGAAAACCGGGTGCGAACACCCATTGATCGAAGAAAAAAGTCAGGTTCGCCTCTGTGTAATTTTGAAAGAAGTCGCGCAAATCGTAGCTGCTGGCATGATCGAAAGCTCGTTCATTCATCCATGCCCGACAAGCTTCAAAGAAATCGTCATCACCCATGTAGCTTCTTAAGGTGCGGGCTATGTCGGCTCCTTTATTATACACGTGGTCTCCATAGGTAATGTTCGATGGAATGCCCGACACAGGAAAGCGTCCGCCATCGTTTCGGTGCGCATACAATAAGACATCCTTATGATTGTCGCGGATGGCTTCGGTATAAGCCTCCGTTCCATACAACGACTCGGTGAAGACCATTTCACAGAAACTCGCCCAGCCTTCGTTGAGCCACATGTCGCCAGCGGTTTCGCAGGTAACCAAATCGCCCCACCAGTGATGAGACAGCTCATGTGCCATGAGGGTTTCATAATTGGTTGAGCCATCGAGTGTAGATCGCGGATAGGCAATGTTCGTAGCATGTTCCATAGCACCGGCGTTGAACGGAACTGCGCTAAACCCAACTTTTGACCAACGATAGGGGCCAAATCGATTTTCGAACGAGGCCATCGCTTCATCGAGGTGCGTGAAGCTGTTCTTCATGTTGGCTGTATCGGCCGGCGCTGCAATGAGCCACATGGGAATTTCGATTCCCTCTGTGCTTGCATAGCTAAGCTCAGCATGCGCATACGAAGCCACAGCAATTCCTGCCAGGTATGTCGGAATGGTTTGATCCAATCGCCAATGCGTTAGAACTGAATCTTGACCAACCACCTCAACTCCTTCGCGAACACCACTGCAATAAGCCTTCTTCGAAGCTGTGGTAAGCACATGGAAAGCATACGTGCTACGTTCGACGAAATTATCGAAACACGGAAACCATACCCTACCAAAGTTGTGCGGCACCGCATCGAAACCAACACCCAAATTGTAGGCGTACCCCGACGAAAAATAAAATCCACCCCAGGTGGCATCTTGCGCGGGTTGGCCGTGGTATGCTATCCACATCTGCAAAGAGTCGCCTGCGGAAAGCGTTGCCTGCGGCTGTATCCAAAGTGATTCACCGCTTTGCGCAAATGGAAGACTACCATTTGCATCATACACGCTATCGACCTGCAGTGCTTTTAAATCCAGATGAATTGCTGACACATCATTCATCAAACTAACCAAATCGATTCGGCAAACTGCTGAGATCTGCGGGGAATTCATGGCGCGCATGTTAAGCGAAATGTCGTAGTGCAGCACATCAATTGTATCACTTCGGCTGTTGGTCGGATCAGTTACACCACCGCCACCGCGCACCGGGATGTGACGCTTCATCGATTGACATGTCGGATGTTGTGCGTGCAAGAGTGAGACCTGCAGCAATAGCAATAGCATGGAAAGGCGCATGTTTCAAAAGTATGAAATTGAAGCTCTCCTATTATAGTAGGGTATGCAACGTTTGTCTTGTAATCTTCGTCATTGTAAGGAATATCACTAGGCCGATGTATGAAACCGAGTAGCGAGCTGTTTGATCTTATTCGCACCCTGACGAAAAGCGAAAAACGTTTCTTTAAAATGCAAAGCTCTTTGCAGAGCGGAGACAAGAACTATGTTCGATTATTCGATCTCGTTGAAAAAATGGAGGCATATGATGAAGACGTAGTCAAAAAAACATTCAAGGGCGAAAAATTCATCAAGCATTTGCCCTCAGAGAAGAATCATCTCTACAAGCTGATACTTAAATCGCTTCGCAGCTATTACAGCGAGACATCCATTGCAAGTTCTCTCAAGCAGGAGATCAAGAACGTCGAGATTCTCTACAACAAGGGCCTATTCGATGAGTGCACCAAGTTTATCGAAAGGGCCAAAAAACTGGCTTTGCGTTATGAGAAGTTTTACTACCTGTTTGAGCTTATTTCATGGGAAAAGACGCTGTTGGAGGAATCGTTTGAGAATGGTCGATTCATTGATTTAGACGCACTCATTCGTGAAGAACAAGAAGTTCTGGACAAGCTCCAAAACCTCACAGCATACCACGTCTTGTATTCCAAAATCAACTATGTATTTCGAAGTGGTGGCTATAGCAGGACGGAGGAAAACACACAGATTATCAATGAGATAGTAGAACACCCGCTTATCAAGGGCAAAAACACGGCGCTTTCCAATCGCGCTGCCACTATTTGTTACTATACGCAGGCTTTTTGCAACATAGCCAAAGGCAACACAGCTCTCGCCTTAGAAAAATACCGAAGGGTAATGCAAATCCTCGACAAAAATGAGGATTTGCGCACCGATCTTGCCAAAAGATACATCCGAACACTTTCACAAATCATTCAATGTCTCTTGGAATTGAAGCAATTTGGCGAAGCTCAAGAGCACATTCTGCGGCTCGAACAGCTTTCTCAGATCGATGGTTTCGATACTCCTGATGCTACAACACGCATTCACACAGAGCTTATTCTTAGCAATTTAAAGAAGTATATTCATACAGCTAAATTTAGTGAGGGGGTAACGGCTATGACTTCAGCGCTGGAGCAGATTCAACCTGAGGATTCCACCCTGCACAAAGAGATTTCTATACGCATGTTCTATTACATGGCGTATTTACATTTTGGTGCTGCTCAGCATAACAAGGCTTTGCACTGGCTCAACCGAGTTATCAACGACAACGAGAACGACCTGCGGCAAGACCTGTATGGTTATGCACGCCTCTTCAATATTGTGTTGCATTATGAGCTTGGAAACAACGAGCTATTAGAATATACGATTAAATCGACCGCTCGATATCTTCAAAAAAGGAGTCGCGATTTTGAAATTGAGAAGTTAGTCCTCGATCAATTCAAGAAACTAATTCGATTGCGAACAGCGGTTTCCAAAAAGGAACAGTTTATCGACTTCCAAGAAAAACTGAATGCACTCGCCAGGCATGAAGATGGAAAGGTTCTGCTTCGCTATTTTGATTTCAGCACATGGATACAGAGCAAGCTGGAAAACTGCAGCTTTGAGGAGGCCATGAAGCAGCATCCATAAAGAAAGCCCCGCAAATGCGAGGCTCTCGTTATAATCTTCTACTCTGCGTTTATTTCAGTGCATTGGCCAATTCTTCGTCCATGCGAGTCTGCTCTTCCATCGCCAAATCGGCATCGACCAGAATACGTCCGCTATGCTCGTCAACCATTACACGCTTGCGGCTTGCAACGTCTAATTGCTTCTGCGGAGGTAGCTGAATAAAAGAGCCGGCTGATGCTTCGCGCTCAATAGGCACGACAGCCATTCCATTGGGAGCACCCGAGCGAATTCGCTCATAGGCATTTAGCAAACGCTCTTCAATCAGTTTTTTAGCTTCCTCGCTCTTTGTGCGAAGGATTTTTTCCTCTTTCTCGGTTGAAGCAACGATGTCGTCCAATTCGGCGCGCTTCAATTTCAAATCATTATTGCGCTCTGAAAGTTTTGTTTCGGTTGTGCCGAGCAACTCTTCTTTGGTACGGAGGGTCATTTCAAACTCTTTGATGCGCTTGTTATGCAACTGAATCTCCAACTCCTGAAATTCGATTTCCTTATTTAAGGAATCGTACTCACGGTTGTTCTTCACGTTGTTCAATTGCTCCTTGTATTTCTTGATGAGCGCTTCTGAGTTCTTAATCCCGTTCTTCTTACCTGTTATTTCTTCGTTGAAGTTTTTCACATCTTCCGTAAGGTTGCCCAAACGCGCTTCCAGGCCCGCTACATCGTCCTCAAGATCTTCCACTTCCAGCGGGAGTTCTCCGCGCATAGCGTGGATCTTATCGATGCGTGAGTCGATCAATTGGATGGCATACAACGCGCGCAACTTGGCTTCTACGCTGATACCTTTTTTATCGTCGCTTTCTGCGAACGCCAAACGGGGTGCTGTTTTTGAACTCATATCTTCCTCTTCGCTTTTTATAGATTTTTCTTTGGGTTTTTCAATTATCGCAATGGGAGCAAACTTGATCCCCGGCTTGCCATCAGGAGCTGGAGGCACGTAGATAGGATTGGCCACCGGCTTTGTAGGAGCGTCGGCTGCCGGCACCGGAACACGAGGGCGCAATGGGCGGTTTGAATCGAGATCAAGCGCCGGAAACGCAGGTTTGAACAAATCTCCCTTAACCGTTGTCGCCTTAGCCGCAGGCTTCACTGCTGGCTTGGCCGGGGCCACGGGTTCAGCTTTCTTGGCAACACTCTCCTTCACAACGGGAGCCGAAGCTTTCTCAACCTTCTTGCTAACCGTTGTTTCTGCCTTTTTCGCTAACGGCCTTTCTACTTTTTTGATTGAAGCAGGCTTCGCTGACGACTTAGCCTCTTTCTTCGCAACGGGCTGAAGCACCTTCTTCGGCGCAGGTTTAGCCACTTTCTTTGCAATTGGCTTAGCAACCGGCTTTACAGCCTTTTTGACTGCGGGCTTAGCAACCTTTTTTGCAACGGGTTTTACTACCTTCTTAGGGGCCACTTTCTTGGGGGCCACTTTCTTTGCTGCGGCCTTTTTTACTGGCTTAGCAACAGGTTTTGAGGCCTTACTATTTTTTTTAGGAGCCGCCTTAACGACTGCCTTCTTTTTTACAACCGGTTTTACAGGCTTCTTCGCTGCTGCAGGCTTAACAACCTTTTTGGCCGGCTTCGGCGCAATTTTCTTTTTCGCAACAGTCTTCACCACCTTACCGGCCTTGGCCGGCTTTACCGTCTTCTTCGCCTTGGCAGCAGGGGCTTTCACCGCTTTTTTTGCGGGTGCCTTTTTTGCCGGCGCTTTTACTGGTTTTTTTGCCATCGTGGTTACATATAAAAAACAGGATTGGTATCAATCGCTGTTAAATGGGACGCGAAAGTAGGGAATTTTTGCTTGAACCAATCACCTAACAACTCAATTGTAAACTGTTCGCTTTCAAAATGTCCGATATCAGCAATCAGGATCTTCCCATCGGCATCAAAAAACTGGTGGTACTTGAAGTCGGCCGTCACAAAGACATCGGCTCCGGCTGAAATCGCATCGGGCAACAAGAAACTACCACTTCCACCGCAAACCGCAACGCGACGAATCAGTGGTTTTACTGCTTTGGTATGTCGCACCACCGTTGCTTTCATATTCGCCTTGAGCAACCGAAAAAAGGAATCCACATCCGTTTCTTCAGATAACTCACCTATCATACCGCTACCAACATCTTGCAAGGCATTTTCAAGCCTAATCCATTGATGAGCAACCTCTTCATACGCGTGAGCTTTCACCATTGCTTCATGAACGCGACTCTTCAGCCAGCCGGGAACAATAAAGCTTAGGTTAAACTCCGACTCGGTATGGCGCATTCCCATTTCACCCAGCGTTGGATTTGCTCCTTCGCAGGGCCGGAATGTTCCCTGCCCTTCCAATGCGAAACTGCATTCGTCGTAATTGCCGATATGTCCTCCGCCAGCCTCAAAAATGGATTGTCGCATTTTCTCAGCGTCGGCAAGAGGCACAAATACTTCGAGCTTCAACAATTCATTCGTGCGTTTAGCCAAAATTCTGGGATTATTCAACCCAAGTTTCTCAGCAATTTTGCGGTTAACACCGTGCCTTACATTATCGAGATTCGTGTGAATGGCATAGATGGCAATCTCATTTCTAATTGCCTTGATGACTGTTCGTTCGATGTAATTCTTGCCGGTAATCTTCTTCAAACCACCAAAAATGATGGGATGGTGAGCTACCACCAAATTGCATCCTTTCGATATGGCTTCATCTATAATTTCTTCCGTACTATCCAAGCAGAACAGCACACCTGAAACATCCTGGTTGGGGTCGCCTACCAAAAGTCCGCTGTTGTCGTAACTTTCCTGCAACACAGGAGGAGCAAACTCTTCGAGGGCTGAGACAATCTCTTTTAATCGCATGGCTGCAATTTACGCAATGCAACAAGGGTAGTGCAAATAGTAAATGAATGCATAATAAAATAGATACACACGCTTCCATCAAGTCCGCTATCTTCGCCCCATGTTCAGGGGGAGAAAATGGTTGAAGCCTTTAGGTTGGATGTATTCGGCCTTACTCAGGGTCCGACATGCTCTTTACAACTCCAAAATCATCAAGCCCGAATTAGGGAAACTTCCTACCATCGTCATTGGGAATCTGGCTTTAGGAGGCACGGGCAAAACACCTCACGCAGAATATGTGCTTCGGCAATTGCGCCAGTGGTGTAAGCCCGCGTTATTATCGCGAGGGTATGGCAGATCGACCAAAGGCTTCATATGGGCCAATCGAATCAAGGCCAATGCTTCCATTATCGGCGACGAGCCCATGCAAATTCACTTGAAGTTTCCGGATCTGGA
>JAIYBR010000029.1 GCA_027488435.1 Flavobacteriales bacterium | reverse complement strand
TGCCACCGCACGTTCTGGTCATGACAGCAACGCCCATTCCACGCACGTTAGCAATGACGCTCTATGGCGATCTCGACATCAGTGTGATTGACGAATTGCCACCCGGACGTAAACCCATCAAAACCGAATGGAAAACCGACGCCAAACGATTGGAGGTTTTTCAATTCATCGAAAATGAAATCCGAAAAGGCCGTCAGATTTACATCGTGTATCCGCTCATCGCAGAAAGCGAAGCCATGGACTACAAAGATTTGGAAGACGGCTACGAATCCATTGTGCGACGTTTCCCGCTTCCTCATTACCGCGTGAGCATTGTGCATGGCCAAATGAAATCGGAAGCACGCGACTACGAAATGCAAAATTTCGTGGAAGGGAAAACACAAATTCTGGTTGCAACTACGGTTATCGAAGTGGGCGTAAACGTGCCCAACGCTTCAGTGATGATTATAGAAAGCGCCGAGCGCTTCGGTCTATCGCAATTGCATCAGTTGCGCGGACGTGTGGGAAGAGGAGCAGAACAAAGCTATTGCATGCTCATGACCGGCGTGAAAATCAGCAAGGATAGTCGCACCCGACTTGAAACAATGGTGCGCACCAACGACGGATTCGAAATTGCCGAAGTCGATTTGCAACTGCGCGGCCCGGGCGATTTAGCCGGCACGCAGCAAAGTGGCGTGCTCGATTTAAAGATTGCCGATCTCGCTAAAGATCAAATCATGCTATCCGCAGCCCGTGAGTTGGCCCTCGAAATACTGGATGAAGACCCCAACATGGAACAACCGAAAAACAGAGTCATTGTCGAGACGGTGAAAAAGATTAAGCAGAAGAAAACGGATTGGAGTAACATCTCATAAAAGGGTTGAGGGTTGAGGGGTAAGGGGTAAGGGGTGAGGGGTAAAGGATAAAGTAGTTGGTTGGCGCAATACCTTTTCCGATTACCCCTCACGCCTTATCCCTCACCCCTTCTCCGATTACCCCTTATTTTTACGACATGAACCTCGACCTCACAGGAAAAACCGCCGTTGTATGCGGATCAACGCAAGGAATTGGCTGGGCTGCTGCTCAAGAACTCGCTTCGATGGGAGCGCGCATCGTGCTCGTTGCACGCGATGAAGAAAAACTGAAAGCCTGTATACCGCAATTAAATGCCAAGCATCAACAGCAACATCTTTATCTGGTTGCCGACTTTGCACATCCGCAATCGGTAGAGGAAGCTATTCAAAAATTCGTTGACACCGATGAGGCACACATTCTCATCAATAACACAGGAGGCCCAAACCCGGGGCCTGCCATCGACGCACACATCGACGATTTCCGAAAGGCGTTCAATGCACATTTAGTGTGTAATCAAATTCTTGCGCAGGCATTAGTTCCCGGTATGAAAAAAGCGGGATACGGACGAATCATCAATGTCATTAGCACATCGGTAAAACAACCACTCCCCAACTTAGGTGTGAGCAATACCATTCGCGGTGCAGTTGCTAGCTGGTCGAAAACGCTTGCCATGGAACTGGGGCGCTTCAACATCACCGTCAATAATGTGTTGCCCGGTGCAACGCAAACCGGTCGCCTCGAACAAATCATTCAGAACAAAGCATCGAAAATGGGCGCAACGGCACAAGACGTTGCGCACGAAATGGCTGAAGAAGTACCCATGAAACGCTTGGCTGAGCCACAGGAAATTGCCAACGCCATTGCGTTCCTCGCTTCGCCTGCTGCATCCTACATCAACGGCATCAATGTGCCCGTGGATGGAGGCAGGACGTTGTGTTTGTAAGAGTATCCGAGAAATAATTTTTAACCGCAAAGGCGCAGTGAACGCAGAGTTCTTTCTTATAAATTCTTCGCGGTCTTTGCGCCTTTGCGGTGAAAAGAAACTAACCGCAGAGACGCAGAGAGCGCAGCGTTTTTGGGAATTTTCTTTGCGGTATTTGCGGCTTTGCAGTTAAAAAAATTAGCGTTTAAAAAATCAGCCTATATACCCCCTCGCCTTCTCCAACACCACCTTCAACCCTTCAGCGTTCGTACCTCCGGCTGTCGCAAAGAATGCCTGTCCGCCGCCGCCGCCGTTGATCTCCTTCGCAAGCTCGCGAATGATATTCCCGGCGTTCAAGCCTCGCTCCGCAGCAAGTGCTTCAGATATAACACATGTAATCGTAGCCTTGCCATTGGATTGCGATGCAAACATGCCGAAGAACTTGGCGTGCTCGCCCTTCAACTGAAACGCTACATCCTTCAATTCGGCTGCTTCCAAATCAACATGCTCTGCAAGGAATTCAACATCACCTACCCATGTAATCTTGGCCTTCAGCTGCTGCTTCACTTGAGCACCTTTTTCCTTATTGAACTTTTCTATTTGCTTCTGCAATTCAGCATTGCGCGCTTGCAAATCGGCAATTGACTTCAACACATCTTTCGACTTCAATACCTGACGCACCTGGTCGAGTGTTTCCAATTCAGAGTTGATGTAGTTGAATGCTCCGTTGCTCGATATCGCTTCTACGCGGCGCACACCTGCGGCCACTGCCCCTTCGCTTTGAATGCGGAACATACCGATTTCTCCGGTGCTTTGAACGTGCGTTCCACCGCACAATTCAACGCTATTTCCAAACTTGATTACACGCACTACATCACCATACTTTTCTCCAAAGAGCATCATGGCACCTGTCTTACGTGCGTCGTCAATGGCCATGCTTCGATTCTCTTCCAACGGGAAATTCTTACGAATGCGCTCATTGACCAGCGACTCAACGCGCGCTGCTTCTTCATCAGTCATCTTCGTGAAATGCGAAAAATCGAAGCGCAAATAATCGGGGCTCACCAAAGAACCCTTCTGTTCGACATGCGTACCCAACACCTCGCGCAAGGCCTCGTGAAGCAAGTGTGTAGCGCTATGATTGGCCGTAATGTTCGCCCTGCGATCACTTTCCACGCGTGCTGTAAAAGCTCCTTCTACCTTTTCAGGTAATGCATCGGTAAAATGCACCACAAGATTATTCTCCTTCCGAGTGTCGGTTATCACCACAACGTCATTCGGTGAAATAAGCCGACCGGTATCGCCTACCTGTCCTCCGCTTTCGGCATAGAATGGGGTCTTCGACAACACCAGTTGAAACGACTCCTTGCCTTTGGCCTTTATCTTTCTGTATTTCAAAATATGTGTCTCGCACTCCAACTCATCATATCCGATGAAGTGAGAATCACCTTCTGCAAGCACAACCCAATCTTCCGTTTCAAGCTTTGTAGCCGCGCGACTACGTTCCTTCTGCTTTTGAAGTTCTGCTTCGAACGCCAGCGTATCGATGCGCTTCTTCCCTTCCGCAGCAATCAAGGCCGTGAGATCGGCTGGGAAGCCAAACGTGTCGTACAGTTCAAAAACAACCTTTCCGTCAATTACATCGCCCGATGTTTTGCGAATAATCTCATCCAACAATTGAATGCCCTTGTCGAGGGTGCGCAAGAAACTTTCTTCCTCCTCGCGAATTACTTTGCTCACGAGCGATTGTCCATTCTTGATCTCCGGGAAAAAGTCGCCCATTTCCTCTGCAAGCACCGGCACCAGCTGACAAATGAATGGCTCTTTCAAACCGAGGAAACTATATCCATAGCGAATGGCCCTGCGAAGAATGCGACGTATCACATAGCCAGCGCCACCACTGGAAGGCAACTGACCGTCTGCTATTGCAAAAGATACGGCGCGCACGTGGTCAGCAATTACACGCATCGCCACATCGCGCTTCTCATCGGAGCGTTCATATTTCTTTCCACTTATCGCTTCTACTTTGCTGATGAGCGGCGTGAAAACATCGGTGTCATAATTCGATTGCACTCCCTGCAAGGCCATGCACAAACGCTCGAAGCCCATGCCCGTATCGACGTGCTTAGCCGCAAGCGGAATGAGCGAACCATCGGCTCTGCGTTCAAATTGCATGAAGACGTTATTCCATATTTCCACTACCTGCGGATGGTCGTTGTTCACCAACGTCCTTCCATCCACCTTGGAGCGCTCTTCATCTGAACGAATATCGATGTGTATTTCCGAACAAGGGCCGCATGGACCCGTGTCTCCCATTTCCCAAAAGTTATCCTTCTTGTTGCCACGAAGTATGCGATCTTCCGCAATGCGCTCCTTCCAAATATCATAGGCTTCTTGATCGAAATCCAGATTCTCTGAAGCATCGCCTTCAAAAACCGTTACGTACAATCTGTCCTTCGGAATTTTATAAACCTCCGTGAGCAACTCCCACGCCCACGAGATAGCATCTTGCTTGAAGTAATCGCCAAACGACCAGTTACCCAGCATCTCAAACATCGTATGGTGATAAGTGTCTACACCTACTTCCTCAAGGTCATTGTGCTTTCCGCTCACGCGCAAACACTTTTGTGTGTCTGCAACTCGCGGATGCTTTATCGGCTCATTGCCCAAGAACCAATTCTTGAATGGCGCCATTCCGCTATTGATGAACATGAGGGTCGGATCGCCCTTCACGACCATCGGAGCCGATGGAACAATAACGTGTCCTTTCGATTGAAAAAAATCCAGAAACTGCTGGCGTATTTGTCGGGAAGTCAACTTTGTCATAACAGGCGCGAATGTAGCATGCTCATGGCAATCGCATGGACATTTAGCCGCTTTTCCATCTGAAAAAATTGACACTTTTTTAAATGAATCCCATGCGTTACATTCGCGCTACTAAATGCCGCGCCTCAAGTACAAATTCAATCCCAGCACGCTCAATTTCGAGAAGATTAGCTACGGTATTCGTGACTATACCATTAGCGCGCTTAGATATTTGTTCGCGGGCTTAGTAATCGGTGCTATTGGAGTGGTGCTTTATGCATCGTTTTTCAAGGATCCCGAAACAGCTCGACTGAGCAGAGAGGTAAAGTTTCTGAAGGGACAGATTTCAGAACTCAACAATCAAATCGATACCCTGGAATTATTCGTTACCGATTTGGAAGAAAAAGATGATAATGTTTATCGAAGCATTTTCGGTTCCGAGCCCTATCCAGAGCACCTGCGTAAAGGAGGAGTTGGAGGAAGCGATCGATATAGCGACCTGAAAGGATTCGATAATAGCGAATACATCATCGAAACTCAAAAGAGAATAAATCGGCTTCAACGCGCCCTGGTATCACAAAGCAAATCGTTCGAAGAAGTCTACGAACTGGCCAAATCGAAGGATACTATGCTCAAGTGTATTCCTGCCATTCAACCCGTTTCAAACAAAGATCTAAAACGCGTTGCATCGGGCTTCGGAATGCGCATTCACCCCATATATAAAATTGCAAAAATGCATACCGGTCTCGACTTCACTGCCGATATAGGTACAGAGATCTACGCTACAGGCGATGGTATTGTTGAATCCATCGAAAGTAAATACTCCGGTTATGGCCAGCACGTAATCATCAATCATGGATTCGGTTATGAATCCCTCTATGCCCACATGAGCCGCGTAGCTGTTAGCCCAGGACAAAGAATAAGACGAGGACAAATAATAGGCTACGTGGGTAACACGGGCGCTTCAACAGGTCCACACCTCCACTACGAAGTGATGAAAAATGGCGAAAAAGTAGATCCATCGTTCTACTTCTACAGCGACATCACACCCGAACAATATGAAGACATGCTGAAGCGCTCTGCAAACGCAAAACAAAGCTTCGACTAACACTTGTACACTCCATGATTACCAAATCATTCGAAATAGAAAAACTGTATTACTCCATCGGCGAAGTAGCCGACATGTTTGAAGTAAACGCATCGCTCATTCGTTTTTGGGAAAAAGAATTTCCGCAATTACAGCCGCGCAAAAACAGCCGTGGCAATCGTGTATATTCAAAGAAGGACCTTGAGCTATTCAAGAAAATTCATCACCTCGTCAAGGAAAAAGGATTCACCCTGGAAGGTGCGAAAAATGCAATGCGCACGAAAGCAGAGTCAAACGGAAACGAAGCAATCACCGATCGACTGCTGAGCATCCGCCAAGAATTGGTAAGCATAGCGAGTTCATTGCAATAAGTGCAAACGACACGCATGCCACAAGGCCTCGTCATCAAATCGACCGGTAAAAATTACGACGTTCTCACCGAACTAGGCACCACCATTCAATGCCAGGTGCGCGGAAAAATCCGCTTAGAAGGACGATCCACGACCAACCCGGTCGCAGCCGGTGACATCGTCGACTATTTGCTGGAAAACGAATCGGAGGGAAACATCACGTTCATTCATCCGCGCAAGAATTATATCATCCGCAAGTCGGTCAACCTATCGAAAGAAGCGCAAATCATCGCTACCAATCTCGACCAAGCACTTCTGGTCGTAACCACTACTCGACCACAAACAACGCCTGGCTTCATCGATCGCTTTCTCATCACAGCCGATGCTTACGACATTCCAGCAACACTTCTCTTTCACAAAATCGATCAATACAACGAGAAGGAACATAAGGAAATGATGGCATTGGCAGAAGTGTATCAAAGCATCGGCTATCGCTGCATTTTCTCGTCCCTTGTTACAGGCGAAGGGTTAGATGAAATGAAGTCACTCATCGAAAACAAAATCACGCTCATCAGCGGTCATAGCGCTACTGGAAAATCATCCATTGTAAATCACTTTATTCCGGGCAAAGACTTGCGCATTGGAGAAGTAAGCGAATCGAGCAACAAGGGCCAGCATACAACTACGTTTGCCGAAATGCATCAGCTTCCGTTTGGTGGTTTCTTGGTAGATACGCCGGGTATCAAAGGCTTTGGATTGGTCGATATTCCCAAAGAAGAACTTCATCATCATTTCCTAGAATTCTTCGAACTCCTTCCGGAATGCAAATACCACAACTGCCTTCACCTCAATGAACCGGGCTGTGCGGTGCGCAAAGCACTCGAGGAAGGCAGCCTTGCTCCTTCACGATACAACAGCTACGTGTCCATGTACCATGACGAAGAGGAGCGCAGCGTTTATCGAAACGGTTAGATCTTACTGCTTCTAGAAAACCTTAAAACGAGCGGAAATCATAAAATGGATCGGTGCCTGCGGATAATAGAATCGCTCTGTTATTAAGCCATTGTAATAATAACTGTACGTGTATCCGTTCGAAACATAGGCTCGATTCAACACGTTGTTCACCCAACAATCAACACCTTGAAACTGGGGAAGCTTCTTAAAGTTGAAATCGATTGATCCGCGCACATCCTGCACCCAGTATGAGGGAAGTATACGATCACGATTGCCTGTATTATCCAAAAACTGATCACTTACATACTTCGAAATCCAGGCTATCTCTAGCTTCTTCATCCACGCCAATTTCTTGGGGCTCACACTCCATCCCAATTGAGCAGCACCGATCCAATCAGGGGAAAATGCAATCGGTGTATTACTAAAAATAGTCTCGGGCAATTCCCCTGTATCGTAGTCTACAATAATCTCAGTGAACTCCGAAATACGATTCTCACTTCGTGTCAGATTTCCCTCAACAAAAAATCCAATCGGCAACTGCATACCGGCCTCGAGCTCAAGACCTCTGCGGTAGCTCCTCGGCACGTTCACACGCACAGGCGCACCCACGTCGTTTACAGCTCCTGTTAGAACAAGCTGATCTTTGTACTCCATCGAATACGCGTTCAAACGAAACGAGAATTTTTCAAAGGTCAATCCGTAACCTACTTCCGTATTCAGCATAAATTCTGAACGCACCTTGGAAGGATCGATAGCATCCACAAAATCATTTCGGTTCGGCTCTTTTCCTGCATAAGCGACCGATGCATATGCCTTGTGCTTGCCGTTCGAAAATGTAATACCACTCTTGGGATTAAAAAAAAGCTCTTGAAAATCGACATCATAGATGCGCAAATCGTTGTCCGTTCCCTTCGTATCGTAATCAACATTGCGCACTTGAACATCCGCAAACGCATGCACATATTTCCCAAGGGTAACTGTGTTCTTCCAATACACATTCCCATCCAACTTCAAACTATTCCCTTCGTAATATCTCCATTCTCCATTCTCCATTCTCCATTCTTCCACTTCCGGAATTTCGATTACCTCTCCGAAATGCAACCCATCATACACCGAATATGCTCCCCCAAACACCGACTCCCACTTATCACTCTTTCGAGTAACCGAACCAACCACTCCGGCGAAATGATTATCGAGCCAGCGGCGACGAATTACATCGGTTTCATCTATCGCTTCCTGACCGGGCAATGCGATAGAACTCAAATTATAGCTCGACAATGATTCTGCGTATTTATACTCTTCGAAGTATCCAACACCTCGCGTGTAATGACCTGCTAATTGAAGTTGCCACTTCGATGCAAGCTTTCTATTCCAGTGCAACTGCGCATGATGTTGCGAATAGTTATCGACCTGATTTTCGTATTCGTAATAATTATAGGTTCTACCTGAATTGAGCACGTTTTGGGTTTGCTGTTCATTCAACCAATTTCTCGATGCAAAATCAACTCGGTCCTGCTTACTGCCGAACAACATTTCGTGCGGAGTTCCATACCAAGACTGATAGGTGATTTCCTTTCCTCCAAATGCAGTCAACTTCAAACTTCCTTTCGTTGAGTATTTCGCCAGCTCGACGAAGTATGAGCGAAGCAACGAACTAGCGCGGTCGATGTATCCATCCGAAACAATTTGAGATAAGCGTCCTTCCAAAATCCATCCGCTTCGCAACAAACCCGTTCCGAATGTCAGGTTATTCTTCCACGTTCCAAAACTTCCGCCGGCATTGGTGGTCTCTAAATAAGGCGTAGTTCGCAAGCCGCGCGTATCGATGCGAATACTTCCACCAAAAGATCCCGGGCCATTAGTGCTCGTTCCAATTCCACGCTGCACTTGTATGCTGCTCGCGCTGCTCGATAAATCAGGTGTATTCACCCAAAAAACTTGCTGACTCTCCGGGTCGTTGAGAGGCACACCGTTGATGGTGACATTGACGCGAGCAGGGTCACTTCCGCGTATCCATAAACCGGTATAACCCACTCCGGCTCCTGCATCGCTGGTT
>JAIYBR010000162.1 GCA_027488435.1 Flavobacteriales bacterium | reverse complement strand
CTGGAAAATCCGCTCATGTATTTTCCGGAGCGTGTTTGCATGGATGGAGTTCCTGTTGGCCCTGGTTACATTTTTAATACAGCGATTCATTTGGATAATATCGGAACTGGGTGCAGTTTGGATAGTGTCATAGTAGGTTACAATCTCTATCAAGCAGTGGTTACCAATCCCACGGAAAACGAACGATGGCTCGTTTTAAACGCCAACTATCATCACCTGTGGAAGGCCCACATGAATGGAATGGCGCTTCCCATTTCGAGAGTCAATCATCTCGCTATGGGCATTCTGATTCCGGCGAATAGCGATGGAAAAGTTCTTTTCGAATTTGAAAGTCCTTTGTTGCCTTGGGCAATTGCACTTGCATGTATTGGCTTTATCATACTTTTTCTCATCATGATTGCCTCTCTAAAAGCGCCCTCGGTTGAATGATTGTGTTGACCTTTTTTTCATCGAAATTTTGAATTGACTTAGTCTACTCTATTTTTGGCGAACAATCAAATAATATCATGCCTTATTTATTTACCTCAGAGTCGGTGTCTGAAGGACACCCGGATAAAGTAGCTGACCAGATCTCAGACGCCCTTATCGATAACTTCCTAGCGCAAGACCCTTCTTCAAAGGTGGCTTGTGAAACGCTTGTAACCACAGGCCAGGTCGTGCTTGCCGGTGAGGTTAAGTCGAATGCATACTTAGACGTTCAAGACATTGCACGCGATGTGATTCGTCAAATTGGATATACCAAAAGTGAATATATGTTCGAGGCCAATTCTTGCGGAATTCTCTCGGCTATCCACGAGCAGTCGCCGGATATCAATCAGGGTGTAGAGCGCAAGAAGCCTGAGGAGCAAGGTGCTGGTGACCAGGGAATGATGTTCGGATATGCCTCTCGTGAGACGGACAACTATATGCCTTTGCCACTCGAGTTGGCACATACGCTGCTGCGCGAGCTTTCGGCTGTTCGCCGCGAGTTTCAAGCAGGTAAGGGAAAGGTGATGCCTTATTTGCGCCCTGACGCTAAGAGCCAGGTAACCATTGAGTACGATGATAACAACAAGCCAGTTCGCATCGATTCAATTGTAATATCAACGCAGCACGACGACTTCGATAAGGATGCTGCTATGTTGAAGAAAATTCGCGAAGACGTCATCAACATACTCGTGCCTCGCGTAAAGAAGAAATTACCCAAGCGCGTGCAGGCATTGTTTAACGACAAGATTAACTATCACATCAACCCAACAGGTAAGTTTGTAATCGGAGGTCCGCATGGTGACACTGGTCTCACCGGTCGTAAGATCATCGTTGATACATACGGCGGCAAGGGTGCGCACGGTGGTGGTGCATTCAGTGGTAAGGATCCATCGAAAGTTGACCGCTCTGCAGCATATGCTACTCGACATATTGCAAAGCATCTCGTAGCGGCCGGTGTTTGTGACGAAGCACTCGTTCAGGTTGCTTATGCAATTGGTGTTGCGGAGCCGGTTGGCCTTTATGTGAACACTTATGGAACAGCAAAGGTGAAAATGAACGATGGTGAAATTGCGCGCATTGTGCGTGGAATGGATGAGTTCAATATGCGTCCCTATTCCATCGAGAAGCGTTTCAAATTGCGCACTCCCATCTACCTTGAAACGGCTTCATATGGACACATGGGTCGTGAGTCGCAGGTTGTAACGAAAGTGTTCAACAAGGGAAAGAAGAACGAAATCAAAGTGAAGGTTAAGCTCTTCCCTTGGGAAGAATTGAATGCTATTGACGCTGTCAAGAAGAAATTCAAATTGAAATAATAAAAGAAACGCCCTCTTCGGAGGGCGTTTTGCTTTCTGCGTTGTAGCCAGGTAATCGTATTTTCGTAGAGTATGCTGCGATTCTTTTTTTTAGTGATTTTACTGTTGCGCGCTTTTTCACCGGCAGCTCAATGGTCTGACACCTTATTGCACATATCTGCTCCCGCATTCGAAAAGGAGAAGATTCGTTCTACCTCCACTGTGTTGCAGCTTCCGGAGCCTTCCAAGCAATTTGAATGGGAGTGCCTTGGTCCTAATGAAATGCCTTCAGAAGATGAAAAATCCGGCACGGGCGTGCCTAGTTATGCTCGTGGGCGTGGCGCAGGCACGGGCAGGATAAACTATTTGTATGCACATCGCACGGATGAGCGTAAGCTATGGGCTTGCTCGCCAACCGGAGGCCTTTGGTATACAATTGATGAAGGGAAAAAATGGCTGGAAGGTGGGACTGATGCATTGCCTATATCGGGTGTTTCCAGCGTAGCTGTGAATGAACGAAAGCCTTCACGATGGGTTATAGCAACGGGTGATGGTGACGATCAATTTACGGCTACCAATGGACTTTGGCTAACTAAGAACCGAGGTAGGTCGTACACCTGTATCAACGGTGATGATCCTTCCACAGCATTGCCATTTCATTTGATTGATTCACCAACGTATATAGGAGAGGTAGTATGTGCGCCACAGAACTTCAATTTTCTCCTTGTTGCCAGTTCGCGTGGTTTATGGGTTTGTGAAGATATTTCTCGCAAGGTGAGCGACTATGGACCATTGGGTTGGATCTTCGGGAAAAGCAAACGTGCTCCATCATGGAAACGTGTTTCATCAGGAATTTTTTACGACATCGAATGGCTGACGGATCATGCCGATGGAAATACTGTCGTAGCTGTCGGTGAAAAGTTGTGCGTAAGTATTGATGGTGGAAGGCATTGGGAAGAACGCCCTTTGCCTGATTTGAACGCTATAGCCCAGTTTCCTTTTCGACGAATGGTGTTGAATTATTCTCATGTGTTGCCTGGCTTTTTGCATGTTCTAATTACCTGCAGCGAGCGTGCAACTCAAAGTAAGCACGGGCCAGCACAATTGTATCTCTACGACATTAACTCCGGGCATTGGGAGTTTATTCGCTCAATGGATGGCGATGCACAGAACGTTCATCCAACGCGCGCTCGTGCTTTCGAAGTCGATCCTGGAAATGCCGATTTCATGGCGTGTGCCAACGTTCAGCCCGTAATGTTGAGTAGAAATGGTGGACTCACATTTGAGCGTGTTGAAAAGAATCAAATGCATGATGATGTGCACCATCTTCTTTTCTCGGCAAGGAATAAGGCGCTTTGGGCAGCACATGACGGTGGTGTGAGTTGGAGCACTGATGG
>JAIYBR010000061.1 GCA_027488435.1 Flavobacteriales bacterium | reverse complement strand
CATTCATTACCAATTCGTAGCAACCGTCTGCAACACAAGCATACTCTGTATACCAACCCCAGCTGGAATATCCGGAGCCGGAAGCCACTTCCTCTCCTGCAGGGTCTACCAAACTCCACCCAATTTCAGAACCCCAATTAGAGGTTGAAATTTGAATTGTCACAAGGTTTTGATCACAGTCCACAGGATATTCGCATGAACCGTCGTCTTCGTTGGCCAATGCATTGTAGTTGAGTGCTGACGAATCGGTACAACCGCTGATAACCGGCTCACATCCACTGGCATTGATGCCAAAGAAGGCAGTTCCTGAAGTCAAACCCGCCCCAAGGGAAAATGTGTTCGATAATACACCATTGATTACTACATCGAGATAACCACCGCCGTCCCAACCGTCACCAAAAGAATCGAACATAGCGACAGTGTAGCAGCCATCCATAAGGCAACCATATTCGGTGGTCGAACCTGTTCCCGCTGCTATTGTATTTCCAATTTCGTCATAGATTATATAAGAAGCCTCGTTTGCGAATACGCCCGGGGTGAGTATGAACTGTGAAAGACTTCCAAGGCAATCATTCATATAAATACAAGTACCATTATCTACTGCAGCCAGAGGGTCGAAGTTTACAGCTGTAGAATCGGTGCAGCCGACAGTAGGATATACGCATGAGCCATCTTCCATATTCGCTTCTGCGTTGTAGTTCAATGCTATTGGATCCGTGCATCCGAATATAGGACCACAAGTGCCATCGATGCTGAATTGAACGGAGGCAAACTGTGCGTTTTCGTTGGGATGTGCATTAATGATTTGATTGCCACCCGCGTTGATCCAGAAGTAGCCGTTGTACCAGCCATATGGCCCCATATTATTAATCATGTTGGCCGTATAACAAACGCCCGGCTGAAGGCAAATGCTCGCATAAATGATTGCCCCGTTGTTCAAACCCGTAGCATAATAAACCTGATTTCCTTGATCATCCACAATTTGTAGTTCTACCTGGTTTCCATTAGAGAAAGTGCAGATGTAGAGACTAGCCAATGCACTGCCTGCGCCGTTGCAATAGGTGCAAGAGCCATTGTTAATTGTAGCAGCTGGGTTGTAGTTAGTAGCAGATGCATCTGTACAACCTTCAATGATACATGAACCGTCTTCAGCGTTTGCCGCCTGATTGTAGTTCGTTGCTGCAGTATTGGTGCAGCCATAGACCCAGCTATAGCAAGAACCGTCGTCTATTGTGGCCATTGAATTGTAATTCGCTGCAGTCGGGTCGGTGCAACCGCTGTATTGGCATGAACCATCGTCTGAGAAGGCCATTGGATTGTAGTTGCTTGCATAAGGATCGGTGCAGCCTGGCTCGGCTGAACCACAAGAAACGTTCAGCGTGAACGACCCTGAAACTGCTGAGAAACCGCCTACGCGAATTAGGTATGTTGCTCCCTGAAATGTTTCAAAGGTCACTTGACTTTGGAAGTTGCAGTAGTCATCGTTCTGAGCTAAGCATAAAAGACCTCCATTACCACAAGTGCCGCTGTAGACATCGATACGTGTATCCATGGAGCTTCCGCAAGTGGAAATCGTTAGAGCACCGTGTTCAGCGGCTGAATAAGAATACCAGAGCTGACCAGCGGTTCCAACAGCGGTACAATTAGAAGCACCTGATGTCTCTGAGTCGTTAACAATACCGTCTGTGGAGCCAGCATAGCTGAGACCACATTGCAGTTCAATAGCTGAATCGCAAGTAGACCCCGGGAAAACTTGTGCACCAGCTGCCAACGTCATCAAGAGCGCGGCGGAAAACAAGCAGGAGTAAATAAATCTCATAGTATGAATGATTTGGATTTGGATTTAAAAACGTTTTACAAGGAAACGATTTGCAACAAGAATAGGAAAAATATTCTCTACTTCAGACAATTAATTATCGAAATAAGTTGCACTGCTCTGAGTATCCGAATTTTTTCAGGCGATAACACCACTGCCAATAAGCTCATCATCGGCATACCAAGCTACAAACTGACCCGCTGCAACTCCGCGTTGCACGGCATCAAACAGGACAAAGAGCCCGTCACTGCGCATGAATAGCTTACATGGTACCAGCTCTTGTCTGTATCTTATTCGTCCGAGGTAGCTTCTCTCCTCACCGGGCAGCATGCGCAAATCTTCACGAACCCAATGGACATCTCCCGAATGAACCCGCAATGCATGGCGCAAAATTCCCGGATGATTTTCTCCCTGCCCCACATAAACGATGTTGTTAACAGCATCCGTCTCCAAAATAAAAAGAGGAAGTGCCTTCCCTCCTACCCCAAGTCCCTTTCGCTGACCCACGGTATAGTAATGAGCTCCTTGATGCTGACCAATTACCTTACCCATGGCCGGAATGAAAGCCGGTGGGTTGGCCAGACGCAAAAGCTCGTCTTGAATTTCTTCACTTCTATTGCTGTCCGGAAAATCTTCCGGAACCTCAATGATATCGCCCAATTTGGGCTCGAGTTGTTGTTGAAGGAAAATAGGCAGCTTCACCTTCCCGATGAAGCATAGCCCCTGTGAATCTTTCTTCTCAGCATTTGGAAGTCCAATTTGACGTGCAATTTCCCTGACTTCCGACTTTTGCAAATGCCCAATCGGGAAAAGCGCTTTGGCCAGTTGCGATTGTTTTAACTGACAGAGAAAATAGCTCTGATCTTTGTTGGGATCAGCTCCACTTAGCAATCGAAAAACCACATTGCCGCTGCTCTCGGCTGTTTCCTCCTTTCTGACATAATGCCCCGTCGCCACAAAATCGGCGTGAAGCGACATGGCTACTTGGAGGAACAAGTCGAACTTCACCTCGCGGTTGCAGAGCACATCCGGATTGGGAGTTCTGCCCACGCTGTATTCGCGGAACATGTAATCGACAATTCGCTCCTTGTATTGGGCGCTCATATCGAGGACCTGGAAAGGTATGCCGAGAGCTTCAGCAGCGAGCATGGCGTCGTTACTGTCGTCGATCCAAGGGCACTCGTTATTAATGATAACTGACTCATCGTGCCAATTGCGCATGAAAATACCAATGACTTCATACCCTTGCTCAAGCAGTAAATGAGCCGCTACACTGGAGTCGACTCCACCCGATAAACCCACTACGACGCGCTTAGACATGGTCCAAAATTACATCTGAATATAAAGTTTGAGCGAAATCAGCTACATTTATACACTTGAAATTTCGGTTATGCTTTCACGAAGTGGGCAACCCTTTCAATTCAATCACGTCTAACCCATAACCCTGGTGGCAGAAACCAAGCACTTGCAGGCATTGATCGAAGGCTGTCTCAAAGGAGACAGACGGTCGCAGCAGGCGATCCATAAAATGTTTTATGGAAAAATGAAAGCCGTTTGCATGCGATACACAAGGGACTCAGACCAGGCGTCGGATGTACTTCAGGAAGGATTTCTCAAGGTGTTTAACAGCCTTGACAAGTTCACGGGAATAGGAACATTCGAAGGATGGATGAGACGAATTATGGTTAATCTATCAATTGATAGATATCGCCGTCTGAAAAATGACTGGATTTTATTGGGTGATGAAAATGGGATTGAGAAAATAGGCGATGATGCAACTGATGATTGGGAAGAAGCGGATGAACACGATGAGATTTATGATATCACTCCGGAGCAAATAATTGATGCAATGCAGCAATTGACACCTGCCTATCGGACAGTATTCAATCTCTACGTTTATGAGGATTACACGCATCAAGATATTGCTGAAACGTTGGGAATTAGTGTAGGCAGCTCAAAAAGCAACTACGCGAACGCCAAAAAGAACATGAAGAAACTGCTAACAAAGAATTTGCACGCTACGAAATGAAAAAGAGTTTTACGCCCTTTGAGCGAAGCCTGAAAGAAAAGTTGGAGGGGCACGAGATGGCCTACGATCAAGCTTCCTGGGTTGATTTACATCGACAGTTGGGACTATCTAAAAACGGTAGAGCCGTTTGGTTAGTTTCACTTGTTTCCACTATACTCACACTTTCGGGCGGAGCAATTGCACTATACTGCCATCAGCATTCGACTGCCGTAGCGCTAAAAGCATCTACCGATTTACGATTCAAATCACCTGTAATCAACACAGTCAAAGGCATTTCACACCCCTCATCAAAACCATCTCTTAAAGAAGAATCCATCACACCATTGGAGTTGAACGAGCGCTCTGTGGAACTCTCAGCTTCAAATAAAAGCGCCTCAACAGTTTCATTAAACTTCGAATCAGGCATTGCATTCAATATCAATGAGTCTGACGCTTCCACTTCCAGGTCGGAAAATAACATTCCTCAGAAAAACGCTATCCAAGCAGATAATATCATTGAGTTTGGATGCAACGTTCGCAAAGCTTGCCAAGGTGAAGAGGTAGAATTCCAAACAACCAATGGTCCAAAAACAGGAAGCTACCTTTGGAACTTCGGTGATGGGCATTTCAGTGACGAAATCAACCCGAAACACAAATTTTCCAAGTCAGGCAAT
>JAIYBR010000108.1 GCA_027488435.1 Flavobacteriales bacterium | reverse complement strand
TCCTGTGATGTGCTTGCAGTATATGCGTGTCGATGAAATCGAAACCAACCGCAAGCAGTTATGGAAAGTAGCGGGAACTCTCCTTGTGATTGGCCTTGCTAGCGCCATTGCAGGCGTTATCTGGTTGGGTAATATTCTCATGCTCCTCGGTGCCATGATGCTGTTGAACGAATACTTCCTTGCACCATTCTCGAAAAAATTCCAGAACGGCCCGCTGATGAAACTCGATGCATTCTACAACCGCATTCTCACCTTCTCACTCAAAGAAGGTCGGAAGCGTTGGTTGTTCATGAGCACGTTTGGATTACTTATTCTTTCGTTTGTGCTTTTCGGATTGTTCCCACCCAAGGTAATCTTCTTCCCGCAAGGTGATCCGCAGTACGTCAACATTTTCATCGAGAAACCAATTGGAACCAACATCGAAGAGTCGAACCGTATCACGAAAGAAATCGAAGACATTATTTTGGATGAGGTTTCCAAATACGAAGACGAAACGATTCGCGAAAAAAACAACAACTTCCTGGTATCGTCCGTAATTGCCAACGTGGGTAACGGCACATCCGATCCGCAGCAAGGGCCATCACTAGAGAACACACCACACAAGGGCCGCATTACCTTATCGTTTGTTGAATCGCGTTTGCGTCGTGATGTTAGCACCACAGAAGTGATGAACAACCTGCGCACGCGATTGAAAGAATATCCTGATGCAAGTATCATCGTAAGCCCCAGTGAAATGGGGCCTCCTCAAGGACCTCCTGTAAATATCGAGGTGAGCGGAGAAGATTACGACTCGTTGCTGCTTACTGCTCAGCGCATCAAACAACTGGTGGAAACGAAATACATCGGCGGTATAGAGGAGTTGAAAATCGACGTCGATAAAAACAAACCCGAGCTTCCGATTGAAGTCGATATTGAACGTGCAAGTCGTTATGGCCTCAGCATTTACCAAGTAGGTGATGCCATTCGTTCTTCACTCTATGGGCGTGAAGTGAGTACGTTTAAAGACGGAGACGATGATCACAAAATCAACCTGCGCTTCCCGCTCGACGAGAGAAACAGCGCGGAGAAAATTCTGAACCAGAAAATCACCTATCGCGATATGACCACGGGGCGCATCGTGCAAGTGCCCGTGAGTGCTATTGCATCCTACAAGGAAAACGACACGTTCAGCGCGGTCAAGCGGAAAGACATGGATCGCGTAATAACCATTTACTCCAACGTGCTCGATGGTTACAACGCCAACGAAGTAGTTGCGCAAATCAAGAAAGAAATGGTAGGCTTCGAGCCAAACGGTGGAAGCGCTGTTGCATTCACAGGGCAGCAAGAAGAACAAGCAAAAGAAATGTCGTTCCTATTGATGGCGCTCATCATCGCGCTTGTGGGTGTAGTATTGGTATTGATTGGCCAGTTTAACTCTATCAGCACACCTGTCGTGCTTATGCTATCCATACTGTTCTCGTTCATCGGAGTATTCCTCGGACTCGTTGTATTCCGTCAAGACTTCGTGATTGTGATGACGATGCTCGGCATCATTTCACTAGCGGGAGTAGTAGTGAACAATGCGATTGTGTTGATTGACTTCACCATCATGCTCATCGACCGTCGTAAAGAAGAGTTGGGTCTTGATGCCGAATCGCAATTGCCGTGGGCAGAGATGAAGCGAATCACAATAGAATCGGGAGCTACACGCTTGAGGCCTGTTATGCTAACTGCTATCACAACTATCCTCGGACTAGTACCGTTGGTATTCGGCTTGAACATCGACTTCGTAAATTGGTTTGCCACTTACGACGCCAACTTCTACCTAGGCGGCGACAATGTAGCCTTCTGGAAACCGATGTCGGTAGCGATTATCTACGGCGTTGTATTCTCGTTCTTCCTCACGCTCATCATGGTGCCCGTGATGTTCGTGATGCTGCAGAAGGTGAAGTACAAGTATGTGTATAAGATGCCTGTTGAATAGAGCGTCCTGAAATTGTTTGCGATTGGTTCTCCTTCCGGGCTGTGCAAAGAAATTGCGCGATTCAAAATTGCTGTGCAGCCACTGCAGAGCCGCAGAGGCATAAATAGAACATCTCATCTCACCACCATTTCACCCTCTCACCCCTCCACATAGACGCGCTTCACCCGCTGACTAACGGAGGTCAAGACTTCATACGGAATGGTATTGCACATGCGGGCGAATTCGAGTAGCGTTATGTGTTCGCCAAAGAGTTCCACCTCATCGCCTTCGCTGCAGTGCGCTGCCGAGACGTCGATCATAGTCATGTCCATGCACACATTGCCAACGATGGGGGCTCTTTCTCCGCGCACCATCACATAGCCTTTACCATTGCTCATCGTTCGACGTAAACCATCGGCATATCCCACAGGGATAGTCGCAATGGTCATGTCGAAAGGCGCTACGAATGCGCGAGAATAACCAACGCTTTGACCACCCCTTATATGTTTAATCTGCGATATGACAGTCTTCCACTTACCGGGTGCTTGTAAGTAGTTCTGATCAACGCCACTGGCGGAAACTCCGTATAACCCGATGCCAAGCCGCACCATGTCCATGGCTGCGTCGGGGAAGCGCTCGATGCCACCTGTATTCAACGCATGACGCATGAATGGATTTTTCACATGCAACGCGATGCGGTCGCAACAGTCGTTGAAAATATTCAGTTGGTGACGAGTAAAGTCATCATATTCAATGGCGTCGCTTGCAGCCAAATGAGTAAAGGCGCTCGCCACGCGCACCTGCTTGTTTGCATCGAGCCATTCGCACAAGTCATGCATTTCATCGGCAATGAATCCAAGGCGATGCATGCCGGTGTCGATCTTAATGTGCACCCGATAGGCCCCCTCGACTTCGCTCGGGAACCTTTCTGAAATCTCTGCCGCCTGCAGCGCCTGTAAAAAATTATTCGCTGTACGGAAGCTGTATAACTCAGGCTCGAGTTTATGTCGAATAAGCGTTGGCAAACTGCTACGCTCGGGATTCATCACCATGATTGGCAATGAAATCCCGGCCTTGCGCAATTCTACTCCTTCATCTGTGTATGCCACTGCGAGATAATCGGCCTTGTTGAACTCGAGCAGTGACGCTACTTCTTCAGCGCCGCTTCCATATCCAAACGCCTTCACCATCACCATCAATTTGGTTGAGGGTGGCAACTTCGATTTGAAGTAATGCAAGTTGTGCGCGAGTGCATTCAGGTTTATTTCAAGCACCGTATCGTGCGTCTGCTGCTGGTAAGCAGAGACAATGCGCTCGAAGCGGAAGTCGCGGGCACCCTTGATGAGTATGGCGCGCTTCACATATTCGTCGGTATTGAGTTGAGCGAGAAATGCATCTGTTGCAGGAAAGAAAATGGAGTGCTCCGGATAGTAAGCCGCATGCCTGGACATCGATTCACCAATGCCAATAAATTGGGTGATTCCCTTTCCAACAAGCAAACGCGCAATTCGCTTATGCAACTCGTCATCACTCAGTCCGGTTTGAAACAAGTCGGAAAGAATGACGGTCTTCGATTGTTGCCGCGCGTGATGTCCTAAAAAGTCGAGCGCTATTTCGAGCGAATGCAAGTCGTTGCTATACGCGTCGTTCACAAGGGTGCAATCGTTTTCTCCTTCCAACAATTGTAACCGCATTTCGAGCGCGGTAAGTCGACTTAATCTATCCTGTATCGTCGCGGGTTTATACCCCAAATGCAACATCAACGTGATGCACGTGATACTGTTTTCTATGGAAGCTTTATCGCGAAACGGCAACTCAAAATCCAACACGATTTCATTCCACTTTAACTCAATGATTGCATTTATTGTGGTGCTCGCGCGCGTCGCGTGCTCGGCTGTTGGCGTGAGCAATACCGTTTTCGATGCAAGCCAAGGTTGAACGAGCGCGGCAATATCGCCGTCCTCGGGGCAAATTACCACAGGGCAATGCGCGAAGAGGTTGAGCTTTTCGCCAATAAGTTGTCGCTTACTCAGGAAATTTTCGCTGTGCGCGGAACCAATTGAAGTGAAGACACCAATGGTTGGTGCAATCATTTTTTCAAGCTCGTCCATTTCACCCGGCTTAGAGATTCCTGCTTCAAAAAGTGCGAGCGAATGCACGTGCTCCATATTCCAAACGGAAAGCGGCACTCCAATCTGCGAGTTATAGCTTTTGGGGCTTCTCACAATAGTGAAGTCGTCGCATAACAATTGATTGAGCCACTCCTTTACGATGGTTTTACCGTTCGATCCGGTAATCCCTACAACAGGAATATCATGCTTCTTGCGGTGCGCAGCCGCCACTTGCTGGAGTGCTTTTATGCTGTTTCTTACAACAAGTATATTGGCCTCCGGCACAGATGAATTTGGCTGTTGCTCAACAACGAAGTTGCGCACACCGGCCGTATACGCATCGTTGATGTAATTGTGTCCATCGTTACGTTCGCCTCGAATGGCGAAGAACAAACCATCAATAGCATGAGTTAGCTTTCTGCTATCGATGAGTAAACGTTCGATAGTGCAAGCATCGCCCTCCTGAACCAATTGGCCACCTGTAATTCGTACAATATCGTGAATGGAGAAGCTCATGCTTTATTCTCTTTGTCATCGAGCTTACGCTGCTGCATGGCTTGCGCAAAGGCAACACGTGATAAAGGAACGTACGATTCCTTTTCGCCCAACTGCACAACAGAATCACCCGGAACATGCCGATAGCTGTAGTTGGCGAGATTGCCTGTTTGCACGCAGATGGCGTGCACCTTCGTTACAAACTCAGCTATGGCTAGCAAGTGTGGCATCGGACCAAACGGCCTACCCATGTAGTCCATATCGAGTCCCGCTATGATTACGCGTATACCTTGATTCGCGAGTTGATTGCACACTTCGGGCAGGCCATCATCAAAGAATTGGGCTTCATCAATTCCGATTACTTCCACATCGCCGGTGAGAAGCATTAGTTGTGAAGAGTGATCGACTACCGTGCTTCGAATGGTAGTCTGGTTGTGACTTACAACGTTTTCTTCGTGATAGCGATTGTCGATGCGTGGCTTAAAAATCTCGACCTTCATCTTGGCAAACTCAGCTCGTCGCATGCGGCGAATGAGCTCTTCCGTTTTTCCGGAAAACATGGAGCCGCACACGACTTCTATCCAGCCTTGGCGGCGACCACGATTATCTGTGTTTTCTAAAAACATCTCCTGAAGGCAACTTAGCGAGCGCAAAATAGCGACGTAACAGGCTTAGGTCGGTGTCTATTTTTTGCAAAAAAGGGTTTTCAGGCGTTCTTTTGCGGGTGAAATAAATCAGGACTCTATGGGACGCATATTTGAAACCCGAAAACATAAAATGTTTGCGCGCTACGATAAGATGGCAAAGGCCTTCACGCGCATTGGAAAGGACATTGTGATGGCAGTGAAATCGGGTGGTCCCGACCCAAACAACAATCCGCGTCTGCGTCAGATCATGAACAACGCCCGTGGTTTGAATATGCCAAAAGATCGTGTGGAGTCTGCTATTAAGCGCGCCAGCGACAAGGATAATTCCAACTACGAAGAGATTGTATACGAAGGCTACGGCCCTTATGGTGTGCCAATTCTGGTAGAAGCGGCAACCGATAATCCTACGCGTACAGTAGCCAATGTGCGTCTGTACTTCAATCGCTCCGGTGGTGCGTTGGGGACGAGTGGATCGTTGAGCTTCGTATTCGAGCGTAAAGGCGTTTTCCGTTTGGACCCGGCCAACGTTGCGAATCCGGAGGAGCTCGAACTTGAATTGATTGATGCCGGATTGGAATCGATGGAGGTGGATGAAACCGAAATTATTCTCTACTCCGCCTTTACCGATTTCGGCAACATGCAGAAGGCTTTGGAAGAGCGCAACATCATTGTAAAGAAGGCAAGCCTGGAGCGGATTCCGAATTCCTATGCGGAACTCACCGAAGAGCAGACCGACGAGATTTTGGAACTGATTGAAAAGATTGAAGAAGACGATGATGTGCAGGCTGTTTATCACAACTTGAAATAGCCGCAGGTATTCCCGAGTTGTTCACGGGGGACATTTGTGTTAAACTTGTAGTTACTATTGGCGTCTACCCCGCCGAACCATGACCGACCTCAATTCCATCTTGACGCGCTTTCACCCTATCTCTCTGCAAGAGATGGATGGTGTTCGTCTGATGAATCGGACGGATACTAAGTTCATGATTGGCCGACAGCAGCTGGAACATTTGCTTCACTGCCTTCATAGGAACTATCAAGTGTTAGAAGTAGGAGGTGCGCGCATTAACCGCTACAAGACGCTTTATTTCGACACTCCCGATTTCCTGTGTTACCGTCAGCATCATAGCGGGAAGCGCAACCGATTCAAGGTTCGGAAACGCGAGTATGTAGAAAGTCATATCTCATTTCTCGAGTATAAAGAAAAAACCAACAAAGGGCGCACTATCAAGAGTCGAATCAAGCTAAGTGAAATTGGTGACTCCTTGAATGAGTGTGAGAACGCTTTCATAGATGACCGAACACATCGTCATTTGAGCTACGAGCCTAAATTGTGGAATAGCTTTGGGCGAATTACATTGGTCGATACCGCTGCCGGAGAGCGCCTCACAATCGACACCGACATTGCTTTTGACATGGGTGAACGAAGAGCAGGTATTCCTGAATTAGTCATCATAGAAGTAAAGCGCGACGAGAACAGTGGTGTGTCGGAAGTGTTGCGACAGTTGAAACACCAGCTTGTTCGGCCCGAATCGATGAGCAAGTACTGCCTGGGTGTTGCGCTACTTTACCCCGAGATGAAGTCGAACAACTTCAAACAGAAACTATTGAAAATCGAAAAAATAAATTTGGCTTATGTTGCTTGATTGGAATCAACTGTTTTTACAACTGCAGGATGTTTTGCCAGCAGTAGTCGACGAGCCTGAAAAGTTCAAACCGCTCGGTGGCTTAAAATTCTTTAATGGTGAAGACTTGTTGGGATTGGTTATACGCATGGCAATGCACCTATTGTTTGTATTCGTATTGGTGCGTTTGATTTACTATCCTATAGCCAAGCGTAAAGACTTTTTATTCACGTATTTCCTATTCAGCATTTCCATTTTCACCATGTGTTTCCTGCTCGAAAGCGTGAAACTAGAAATGGGATTTGCCCTGGGTTTGTTTGCTGTATTTGGTATAATTCGTTATCGAACTGACGCTATTCCTATTAAGGAAATGACCTACCTCTTCATCGTAATTGGTATGTCGGTAATGAATGCACTTATCAATAAAAAGATATCGGTTGTTGAGTTGGTTTTTGCAAACGTCGCCATACTTGCGCTAACCTATGGGCTCGAGCACGTTTGGTTGTTGCGCCACGAATCGCAAAAACTCGTTGTGTATGAGAAAATAACACTCATCCAAAAAGGCCGTCGTGACGAACTAGTAGCGGATCTTGAAGAACGCACAGGCATCAAGATAAACCGCGTGGAGATTGGGAAAATCGACTTCTTGCGCGATACCGTGATGGTTAAAATTTATTTCTACGAAGACCAGCAAGACGGGCACATCGATGAAACTTTCTCTTCCGGATTCAATAACTAAATTCTATGAAACCTCAAACAATCATCTGGATTTTCGCTTCGATATTGACCATCGTTTCGTGCGAAAAAGAAGCAGGCGATGGAGGGAACTCGTCTATCAAAGGCAAAATAAAACGCGAGGTTAGGATTGTACTAGACAACCCATCAACAACTATTCAAACGTTTCCTGCAGCTGATGAGGATGTATATATCATTTATGGAAATAATGTATCTCCTGACGATCGTGTGCAAACGAATTACAATGGTGAATATGAGTTTTTGTATTTACGCCCCGGGAAATACAAGGTCTACGCATTTTCGAAGGATACCAATGCGGTTTCCGTCCCTTGGGATGAAGACCATATGACGGTGTTACGGGAAGTAGAAATCACGGATAGCAAACAACAAGTTTCAGCTGCGGACATGACCATTTATGATACGAATTAGTCTGGCCCTTGCATTATTCCTATGCGCGACTCGTTTGTATTCGCAGACAAAAGATGCGGGCTTGTGGATAGATATCGGTCTCAGTCGCGAGTTGGGAGAGCGCTTCGAGTTATCGGTTAGTCCGGAGCTTCGTCTCGACGAAAATCTCACTCGCTGGTCTCGGATTTTCGCCGATGCGTCCCTGGAATTCAAATTCAACAAACACTTCACTCTGTCCGCCGCGTATCGCGGTGGTGCGAGTAATGACGGCATTCATGTCGATAGCAGGCACCGCATGCAATATGGATTGGGAGTCAAACAAAAATGGAATGACTGGACACTTCAATACCATTCACGTTTACAATTCGCTTTGAATGCAGCCTGGAGCGATGCGGATGTAGACTTCAATACCACATGGCGCAATCGGGTAACAGTGAAGTACAGCGGATTAAAAAAAACAAATCTTTCGACTGCTTATGAATTCTTCAACGCTGTTTCAGCCTATCAAGAGATGGCCCTTACCAATTGGCGTTGGACTGCCCAGGTAGCCAGGAAAATCAGTAAAAAGCAGAGTGTGGCATTGGGTTATCTCATACAACGCGACTTGACGGATTCGCCCCAACATCTTGATTTCGTAATCTTGCTTTCCTATAAGGTGGAATTGTAGTGCTACATTCGCGGCGCAAAATTCTCCCTAAACATGTCAAAGAAAATTTCCTCAGCCCTCATTTCCGTATTCGATAAAACCGGACTGGAGCCGATCGTGCAACGTATGATGGAACTCAACATCACTATGTATAGCACCGGCGGAACGCAAGAATTTATTGAAAAACTTGGCGGAACGGTAATACCGGTGGAAGAGCTGACAGGATATCCCAGTATTTTGGGAGGCCGCGTAAAAACCTTGCACCCAAAAGTATTTGGCGGAATATTGAATCGCCGCGCTGACGGGGGCGATCAGGCGCAGATTGCTGAGTATGAAATTCCCAACATCGACTGTGTTATCGTCGATTTATATCCGTTCGAGAAAACGGTAGCAAGCGGAGCATCGCACGAAGACATCATAGAAAAGATCGATATAGGCGGCATCTCGCTGATTCGCGGAGCAGCCAAGAATTATGACGATGTGGTAATTGTGCCGGCTCAGCGCTATTACGTTCATCTGCTAAACATGCTTACACAACAGGCAGGAGAAAGCACCATTGAGCAACGTCGCGAACTGGCGCGTGAAGCTTTCAACGTTTCATCGCATTACGATGGAAAAATATACTCGTATTTCCTGGGCGAGGAACCTGGCTCTCTGAAGATTAGCGAAAACGAATTTCAAGTGCTTCGCTATGGTGAAAACCCTCACCAGCGTGGTGTTTTCTATGGCAATCTCGAAGCGTTGTTTACAAAACTCAATGGAAAAGAGCTTTCCTATAATAACCTGCTCGATGTGGATGCTGCAGTCAATCTCATCGACGAGTTCACACATGAGGAACCAACATTTGCCATCCTCAAGCACAATAACGCGTGCGGAATTGCAACACGGTCAACCATGAAGCAAGCTTATGAAGCAGCGTTGGCGTGCGATGCGGTGTCTGCATTTGGAGGTGTCTTGATTGCAAATGGGGCCATTGATGCAGCAACAGCAGAACTCATTCACACGTTGTTTTGCGAAGTTATTATCGCGCCCTCTTATGATGATGCCGCTTTGGAATTATTGAAGCAAAAGACAAATCGAATCATACTGGTTCGCAACCAGGTGAGTTTACCCAAACACCAAGTGCGCACAGCACTCAATGGATTTCTGTTTCAAGATAAGGATTCGCACTCGGAGACTATCGCAGATTTCAAACTTGTTACAACTAAGCCGGCTTCCGATTCACAATTGCGCGACCTCGAATTCGCCAACAAAATTGTGAAGCATACTAAGAGCAACACGATTGTGTTGGTGAAGAATGGTCAGCTTTGCGCAAGTGGAACAGGCCAAACTTCTCGTGTCGATGCTCTTCGACAGGCTATTGATAAGGCACGCTCATTCGATTTCGATTTGAACGATGCTGTAATGGCCAGTGACGCGTTTTTCCCTTTCCCTGATTGTGTTGAAATTGCCAAGGAGTCAGGAATCACAGCCGTCGTTCAACCGGGTGGTTCTATCAAAGACCAGCTTTCAACCGATTATTGCAATGCGAATGGAGTGGCCATGTACATGACCGGCATTCGCCATTTCAAACATTGATCGATTTCTTCTAACGTGGTCATAAAAAAAGAGCCCCGAAAATTCGGGGCTCTTTTTTATTTCTCTCATGAATTACTGCTTAATGAAGCGGCGTTTAGTTTAGCCTAAACGTTATTGTCAGACTGCTCCCAATCTCAACTCTACACTTCTTGAGCTAGGGAGTAATCAGAAATATTTTAATACTCGTCCTCATTGAAGAAAAAGTCCTCCTTTGTAGGGTAATCAGGCCAAATGTCTTCAATGGTATCAAACACCTCCTCGTCATCTTCAATTTGCTGCAAGTTTTCTACTACTTCGAGCGGGGCTCCGGTTCTCATAGCAAAATCGATCAACTCATCTTTAGTGGCAGGCCATGGAGCGTCTTCAAGGTAGGAGGCCAGTTCAAGGGTCCAGTACATAGTGTTTACGGATTATAAAATTCGAAAGGGTTAACGTTGCGCGAAAATAATCTTTTCAGGGAAACATGCAACAGATAATGATTTTTATTGAGCGCCAGTCTAAAAACCTTTATTTACGAGGTATCCAAGGGGTTTCGTTAGCCGATTTTTCAACCGCGACTGTGCGCGACAGGGTAAAAAAATAGTCACTCAACCGATTGATGTACTCCAATATGAGCGAATCGACCGGTTCCTGTTCTTTCAGAAAAACAATGCTCCTTTCCGCTCTGCGGCATATACAGCGGGCAATGTGGCAATGCGATACTACAACATGCCCGCCGGGAAGAACGAAGTTTTTCATGGGTGGCAACTGCTCATCCATTAGATCCATGGCGGTCTCCAGCGACTTCACGTCATCGGTGAACAGCAGTGGCAGCTGCATTTTTCCCTCGTGCGAAGGGTCGAGCGCGAGGTGACTTCCAATGGTAAAAAGTCGATCTTGAATTTCCAGTAAAACAGCATGATGTTTCGAATCGGCCATTAAATCGCGCAAGAGTCCCACATACGAGTTCAACTCATCGATGTTGCCATAGGCTTCTATACGTGCATGATGCTTGGCTACGCGAACGCCGCCGAGCAACGATGTTGTGCCGTCATCTCCTTTTCGGGTGTAAATCTTCATGCTTCAAAGGTAGGTGCAATGAAGATTATACTATTCTTTTGCAAGTCAAATCTCCGCGACAAGTGCAATCGACCTACAGCAAACAAGAACGATACGACAGGGCATACCTGAAAATGGCCGCCGAATGGGCCCAGCTTTCACACTGCACACGTAAAAAAGTTGGAGCATTGCTCGTTCGCGACAACATGATTATCAGTGATGGTTATAATGGAACACCCAGCGGATTCCCCAACCCGTGTGAAGATGATCATGGCGATACACATTGGTATGTTCTTCACGCAGAAGCCAACGCCATCCTTAAGATAGCGCGATCGGCCAATGATGCGAAAGGATCGACGCTCTACATTACGCTTTCGCCCTGCAAGGAATGTTGCAAGCTCATTCTGCAGGCAGGAATTCGTCGCATGGTCTACATCAATGAATACAAGGACACAACGGGTCTCGATTTCCTTCGAAGCGCGGAATTGGAGATTGTACAAATTCCTACCATTTAGGGTGTTGCCCCAATTTAATTTAACTTTAAAAGAACCTCACTGCAAACATCGAGAACCGATTAGATTTGCCTCACGTCTATGAGCAACCAAGTGTCCGAACAAATTCAGCCCGGTGAATTGAACAATAACCGCAAACCCTCTCCGGTTCAGCCCTTGCTATTTGCCCTTACACTCATTGCAGGAATGTTTATCGGAACCAATTTGGGCGATAAAAATCTTCTTCAGGTAAAGCCTTCCGTTGAGCAAAATGCCAACAAACTTGTCAGTCTGATAGATTTCATCGAAGACAATTACGTTGACAGCATCGACAAAAAACAACTCATTGAAGACGCCATAGCCAGTGTATTGAAAAATCTAGATCCCCACAGCTATTACATGGGGTCGGAAGAGGTGGCGCTCGAGAAGGAGCGAATGAAAGGTGAATTTAGCGGCGTTGGCATCGAGTTTCTCATCTTGCGCGATTCGCTGATGGTGGTCAAAACCATTGCCGGTGGCCCAAGCGAGAAAGCAGGACTTCAATCGGGCGATCGCATTGTGATGGTCGACGGTAAGGAAATTTCAGGCAAAGAGCTGAATGGCGACCTGGCGCAAAAACTTTTAAAAGGAAAGCAAGGCAGCCAAGTGAGCGTAACCGTCATAAGACCGGGAGAAAACGCTTTAAAAGAGTTCAGCATTGAACGTGGAAGCATTCCGATTGAAAGTGTAAATGCGGCTTTCATGGTTAACGACTCCGTAGGCTATATGCGCATTGAACGTTTTGCCGAAAAAACATATGACGAATTTATCGAGGCAGCAACAGTTCTTGAAGAGAAAGGCTGCTCTTCGCTTATTCTTGATTTGCGCGGAAACGGTGGTGGGCTGCTCAATCAAGCCGCGGAAATTGTGGAAGAATTTCTATCTGAAGGAAAAACAATCGTGCGCACCCGCGGCATTCATACCGGAGAAGACGAAATACGTTCCGGTAAAAAAGGGAAGTATCGCGATTTGAACATCGTTGTAATGATTGATCAGAACTCTGCATCGGCCAGCGAGATAGTTGCCGGCGCCTTGCAGGATTGGGACAGAGCCGTAACCGTTGGTCGTCGCTCCTTTGGCAAAGGACTCGTGCAACATGAAATGGAGCTTGCCGATAACAGCGCACTTCGACTCACGGTAGCTCGCTATTACACCCCCACCGGTCGTTGTATTCAAAAGCCCTACGGCGATTCAATTGCCTACGAAAGTGACTTTCAAAAGCGACTTGAGAAAGGAGAGTTTACAACCGCAGACAGCGTGCACTTCCCCGATTCATTGCGTTTCAGAACTCCTTCGGGTCGACTGGTCTACGGAGGTGGTGGTATTATGCCCGATGTTTTCGTGCCGCTCGATAGCATATACTTCTCAGGCCTCCTTTCCGAAATTGCCTATAGCGGAATCATTCGAGATTATTGCTTCACCTACCTTGACTCTCATCGTAAAGAGATGCGCAAGTACAAATCTTCAGATGAATTCATCAACAAATTCAATGTTACTGACGCCATGCTCTCAGGTTTAATAGAGATGGCTGAAAAAGAGGAAATCAAAATCAATAAGCAAGTCGTGAGAAAAATTTCTCCGCAACTTAAATCACGCATGAAGGGCCAATTTGCCCGCAGCTTATTTGACGATAATGCTATGGTAAAAGTTTCGTTGGAATCAGACCCTGATTTTAAGAGAGCGCTTCAGGTTGCTCAAGATTACAAGCAATTCGCTACGGTGCGAAAACCCTAACTCAGGCAGATTTTTCGCAGCCAAGCAATAGCTGCGCTCTTGCATTCTATATGCCCCATGTGGCCCGTATCCTCTGCTAATTCTACGAGTGCGTTTGGCAATGAGTCCAGCTCATGCTTCATGTTTGCGAAGGGAATTGATTTGTCTTCCAATCCTAAAAAGTAATGGATGGGAAATTGCACCGAACTTAGATAGGAGATGGCGTCGCCGCGTTCAATCATCACGTGCTGAGCTGCCGAAATACACTCATACGTGATGTCTTTTTTGGCTGATTCAATCATGAGTGCCAATTCGTGTTGAAGGCGGTACATATTGACTTCAGCAAACGTATTGCGAAGCATACTCGCCAAATACAAGTCCTTATTCTGGGCCGCTGCATGAATTGCCCTCTTGCGATCCTCGATTTTTTGCGCATCATCGGCACCTGCTTTCGAATGAAAGAAACCAAGTGCCTTCACTCGCTTCGGAGCCAGCTGCACAAGTGTGGCTGCCAGATAACCGCCCATCGAATGTCCGATAAAAATGCAGGGGGTTTCGTCGTCGGGAATCTGTTCCAACAATATTCTGCAGTAGGATTCAGCGGTGCGCTCGGCAGGTATCGACACATAATTTCCATGGCCCGGAATAGATAGCGCGCATATTTCGATTTGCGGAACATCGAGCTCCGCAATTATCTCATCCCACATCGAAGGACTTTCGGTGAATCCGTGTATGAGTACAAGTCGGTAGTTAATCATCAGACCGCTTCCGCTACGACCTCTTCAACAACATCAGGCATTTTGGCTTTTAAGAGATTTTCTATCCCACCTTTCAGCGTTGCGGTTGAAGAAGGGCATCCGCTGCACGAACCCTTCAGTTGGACGTACACTTTCTTGTCGCGGTAAGCCATGAAATCGATAGCGCCACCGTCGCTTTCCACTGCGGGACGAACATATTCGTGAAGCAAGAACCGTATCTCATCGTCGTATTCGGTTGCTTCGAATCCGCTATAATCTATGCGCTCTGCATGATGATTTGAGGACTCTTCCTTCACCGACGATTCACGTGTTCGATTAACCAACTCGGCCGGCACAGCGCTTACGGCAACTTCGTTTTCCATGAGCCATTCACGAATGTACTCGCGCAATTGCTGAACGATCATTTCCCAACCGAGCGACTCATCCTTCAAGACGGTTACAAAATTTCCACTAATGAAAACGCTTGTGACAAAAGGGAAATTGAAGAGCTCTTCCGCCAGTGCCGATGAACCCTTTGCTTCGGTTTTACTTCTGTATTCGACTTGAAGTCCACCGGATATAAGCGCGCGATCTGCGACAAATTTCATTGCTGCAGGGTTGGGCGTCATTTCGGCGTAAAGCGAAGTTGGAATTTTTTTAGGAGCGTCCATGGTGCAAATTTCGACATGTTTAGGCATGAATCGGTTTCGGAAAAACAGAAAACGTGTTGTCTTTTCTCATCGCGCCTATGCGGTTTGTTTTTTTAACCGCAGAGACGAAGAGAAAATGCAAGAGAATAAATTTTGAAGTTGAAGTATAGATGTATTTCTCCGAAGTTCTCTTTGCGACCTTGCGGTTAAATAAAAAACCGCCGGTTAATGCGCATCGAGCCAATTGTCGCCGGTATTCATGTCAACTACCAGTGGCACGCGCATCGAAATCGCTCCGCACATTTTCTCGCGAACCAATTCTTTCAGCTCGTCTACTTCCGGGCGATATGCATCGAATACCAATTCGTCATGCACCTGCAATATCATACGCGATTGAAGCTGGCG
>JAIYBR010000143.1 GCA_027488435.1 Flavobacteriales bacterium | reverse complement strand
TATGGTCGGAATTTTAGTTGGATTGTACTTCGTCCTGCGAAGCAATTTCCGATCGGCAATGATCATGGTCGAAGACGGTGATAAGTATCTCATCCGTTTTTCGCGCGAAGTGTCGTTTTTAAACAAGGCCAAGCTGGTTGATTATCTGCAGAAGGTGCCCGACAACAGTGCGGTGCTGATTGACCCCTTGCGCAACGAGTTCATGGATAGAGATATCATTGAAACAGTCAACGATTTCATTGCGTCGTCTCAGGCGCGGGGGATTCGTGTTTATATCATGCGCGACAAGCGACAAGACGAGGTATTCAAAGATCCGTTCAGACTAGAAATGAAATAAAAAGATAGAAATGAAATCATACGACAAGCTATTACTCGAGAACAAGGCATGGGCTGCAGAAAGGGTTCAAAACGATCCGAATTACTTCAAGAAACTTTCCGGGATACAAACTCCTGAGTTCTTGTGGATTGGTTGCAGTGATAGTCGTGTGCCTGCCAATGAAATCACAGGAACATCACCAGGTGAAATATTCGTGCACCGAAACATAGCCAATATGGTGGTGCACACCGATGTGAACTTGTTGAGTGTGTTGGAGTATGCTGTGAAGTTTCTCAAAGTGAAACACGTCATTGTTTGCGGTCACTACGGCTGTGGCGGTGTGAAGGCATCGATGGCGCAGCATAACCTTGGCATTATCAATAAGTGGATCATGCATATCAAAGATGTGCAACGGATACATGCGGAAGAACTTCAGGCAATCGGAGACGAAGAGGCGCGCACGAATCGGTTGGTTGAATTAAATGTGATTGAGCAGGTAACCAATCTTGCGAAGACTTCCATTATTCAAAAGGCATGGAAGGACCGCGAAGGGCCGCATTTGCACGGCTGGGTGTATGGGCTGGAGAATGGACTTATCAAGCCGATATTCGAATTGCCCGCAGGCTCGCGCATAGATCCGCTCTACGAATACGACGATTTGTAATCCGTTTTGCAGGGCTATGCCCCTCGCACTTACCTTCGCGCCATGTTCGACTGGACGGAAATAGGCTCGTGCTTCATGGTGTTGTTTGCCGTGATTGACATTATTGGAAGTGTGCCAATTATCGTCAAAATCAAGAACACGTCAGGTAACATTCAACCTATTACGACCACCCTGGTTTCGTTTATTTTGATGGTCGTGTTTCTGTTTCTAGGCGAACGGTTTCTGTATCTCTTTGGTGTCGATGTAAATTCATTTGCCGTCGCAGGCTCTTTCATTCTGTTCTTCATAGCTATGGAAATGGTGTTGGGTATAAAAATTTTCAAGCAGAAGGAAGGAACGGAGGGAGCAGCTTCCATAGTTCCTCTCGCTTTTCCAATAATTGCCGGTGCAGGAACATTTTCTACATTGATTTCGTTGGGTGCAGAATATCACCAGGTCAACATTTTAGTGGCCATAGCGTTGAATATGCTGCCCATTTTCATTGTGTTGAAATTGACCAACCGAATCGAAAGAGCGCTCGGAGTTGCTGGCATCAATGTGGTCGAAAAAATATTTGGAATCATACTTCTCGCTATCGCGGTAAAGCTTTTCAGCAATAACATTCGGCATTTGCTCGGTTAAGATTCATGATGACGAGCATTACCATTTATACTGACGGCGCAGCCAAGGGCAACCCGGGACCGGGTGGTTACGGGGCCATTCTGCAAAGTGGTCCGCATTACAAAGAAATCAGCCAGGGATTTCGACTCACAACCAACAACCGCATGGAGTTGTTGAGCGTCATTGTTTGCCTGGAAATGCTCAAGCTGGAAGGTTGCGAAGTAACCGTCTATTCCGATTCGAAATATGTGGTCGATGCCGTAGAAAAGAATTGGATTGGAGGATGGGTGAAGCGCGGTTGGAAAAATGTCAAGAACCCCGACTTATGGAAGCGATACCTCATCGTAGCTCAACGGCACAAGGTCCGCTTTAAATGGATCAAAGGCCACAACGGTCACCAAATGAACGAACGCTGCGATTTTCTCGCCGTGGAAGCAAGCAACGGACGCGATTTGCTGGTGGATGCCTGGTATGAAGCCAATCAGAAGGGGTAAGGGGTAATCGGAAAAGGGATAATCGGAAAGTTCGCACACCTTACCCCTTTTCCGATTATCCCTTACCCTTTACCCCTTTTCCGATTACCCCTTACCCCTTCTCCGATTACCCCTTTTTTGTTTTCTGTTCACCAATCGCAGTTGTACATTCGCGCCGTCGTCGGAAAAACCGCCGATTATCTGATTAAACATTCAATACACAATGCGCACAGATTCATACCAAGGTCATGATTATTATTTGATGGACGAATGGCTCAGCGAAGAGCAGAAGCTGGTTCGTGATACAGCCCGTGCATGGGTGAAAAAGGAAGTTTCTCCGATTATCGAGGAAGCAGCAGAAAACTGCAAATTCCCTCAGCACTTGTTGGCTGGGTTGGGAGAGATTGGCGCCTTCGGTCCATACATTCCAACAGAGTATGGCGGTGCGGGTTTAGATCAGATATCCTATGGATTGATTATGCAAGAGCTCGAGCGTTGCGATAGCGGATTGCGCTCTACAGCCTCCGTTCAGAGTTCGTTGGTCATGTATCCGATCTACAAGTACGGCAACGAGGAGCAACGCATGAAATACTTGCCGAAACTGGCCACCGGAGAATGGATGGGCTGTTTCGGATTGACTGAGCCTGATTACGGAAGTAATCCGGGTGGTATGATCACCAACTTCAAAGACATGGGCGATCACTATTTGCTTAATGGAGCAAAAATGTGGATCAGCAACGCGCCTTTTGCTCAGATAGCGGTGGTTTGGGCGAAAAATGAAGAAGGTCGCATTCACGGTCTTATCGTAGAGCGCGGCATGGAAGGATTTACAACTCCCACCATGCATGGCAAATGGAGCTTGCGTGCCAGCGACACAGGCGAATTGATTTTCGACAACGTAAAAGTTCCGAAAGAAAATCTTCTTCCCAATAAGAGCGGGTTGGGTGCACCACTGGGTTGCCTCGATTCTGCGCGCTATGGAATAGCCTGGGGTGCCATCGGAGTCGCACTCGACTGTTATGACGTAGCGCTCAAGTACTCAAAAGAGCGAATACAGTTTGGAAAGCCTATCGGAGCATTTCAGTTACAACAGAAGAAGCTGGCCGAAATGATTACGGAAATCACCAAGGCACAATTGCTTACCTACCGATTGGGTCAGTTGCGCAACGAGGGCCGAGCCACGACAGCGCAAATCAGCATGGCCAAGCGCAACAACATCGCAATGGCTAAGGAGATTGTAAGCGAATCACGCCAGATGCTTGGTGGCATGGGTATTACCAATGAGTACCCGGTGATGCGCCACATGATGAACTTAGAGTCAGTAATCACTTACGAAGGAACGCATGACATCCACTTGCTTATCACGGGTATGGATGTAACAGGCTTCGATGCTTTCAAATAGAGGTTATTCACAATGGAATAGTGGCATCATTTTTCGTGAGCTGCAAAACCGTTGGGGAGTTAAACTAACATTGATGTCATGAAGAAATCGTTACTTTCTATTTTCGTTTGTATGACGGCCATTGCTATGCAAATGAGTGCTACCGTTCACGTAGTCAATCAGCAAGGGCTTAATTTCAGTCCTGCCGATTTCACGGTAAACGTTGGCGATACCGTTCGTTTTCGATGGAACAATGGTTCTCACAACACAGTTTCAACCATGGTGCCTGCAGGCGCTGCTACATGGAATTCACCGCTAAACTCCGGTAATCAGTCCTATGATTACGAGGTTTTAGTTGCTGGCAATTATGAATATCGTTGCACCTTCCACGTTGGTCAGGATGGAGTGTTTACAGCAGTTTCCAATCCGACAAGCATTACCAGTCCAAAGGCTGTTATTGCCGATATGAATGTGCGTATGGCTGCAAGTGGTAATCTGGTAATCAATATGCTGAATGCGTCGGGTAATCGTGTGAATGTTACTATGCTGGATCTTACCGGTCGTGAGGTAGCTAATCTTTATCAAGGCACAGTAGCTTCAGACGATTTTACCGTTCGCGAGGACGTCACAGCTTTCCAGCGCGGAATTTATTTCGTCCGTTTTCAGGAGGGTGCACGCGTAACGACCAGAAAGGTATTGATTCAATAATGAATTTTCAGTTTGCTGAAATCCCGTCCGAGTGACGGGATTTTTTTTTGCTCAATCTGTTGCACAGCGGTCTGTGTATAACGCGCTTGGCGTGGCTCTGAAGCCAACAAGTAGTTGATGCATATTCGTGCACGACCTGAAAAACATGAAGCAACTACTCAACAAGCTACAAGGCGACCGCACCATTTGGATGGTGACCCTTTTCCTATCGCTCATTTCCATTCTCGCTGTTTATAGTGCGATTTCTACGTTGGCCTATAAGGCGGAAGGCAATAGTCTTAAGTTTTTAATCAAGCATACAAGCTTTATCGTTATCGGTTTTATAACGATGTACTTCGTTCATCGCATGGCCTTCCGATATTTCTCAAGGTTGTCAAAAATCTTGTTGTTGGTGGCTGCTGCATTGCTGGCCTATGCACTTTTATTCGGCCATAATTTGAACGATGCGAACAGATGGATAGTGATACCCTTTACCGGACTTACTTTTCAGCCAAGTGACTTCGCTAAGATTGTGCTCATCATCTATGTGGCGCGTACATTGGCTGTGAAGCGCGATTTGCTTCACGATTTCAGAGAAGGAGTGATTCCGGTTATCTGGCCAATTGCGCTTATTTGCGGATTGATATTGCCGGCCAACTTTTCGACGGCGGCGATGTTGGCAAGCATTTGCTTTCTGATGATGTTTCTCGCTGGAGTTCCTTTTCGCCATATGAGTAAGCTCGTAGCTGCAGGCGTAGGGTTTGTCTTTCTGATCATTGTACTTGGTGAAACAACCGGATTCCCCGCTCGATACGCAACCTGGAAAAACCGCATCGTCAGCGCTATGGATGAAGACAGTGAAGGGAATTATCAAACCGATCTGGCCAAGTATGCTATTCATGAGGGTGGCGTTATTCCGAAAGGCCCAGGCACAGGTAGCTCTCGCAACTTTTTGCCACACCCGTATTCCGATATGATCTATCCATTCATCATCGAAGAGTATGGATCCATTTTCGGAGGAATATCACTTGTGCTTTTATATCTCATTTTGCTTTATAGAACCATTAAACTTTCCATTAACAATCCTAAAATGGGTGCACAGTTAACAGCCCTTGGTCTTGCTTTTATGCTGGCTATTCAGGCCTTCATTAATATGGCTGTTGCAGTGAGTCTTTTCCCCACTACAGGGCAGCCTCTGCCTTTGGTCAGCATGGGAGGTACGAGCACCTTGTTCACCTGTTTGGCACTGGGAATCATACTCAGTATTTGTCGGAGTAAAGATGAAATCGAAGAAGATCTTAGCCTTTCGAAGACGAAGTTTATGGAGCCTGTTCCTGCAGCTTAAATCGAATATCACATGCGAGTAATCATTTCAGGTGGAGGTACCGGCGGACATATTTTCCCTGCTGTAGCTATTGCGAAAACGATACGGGCTCAATATCCCGATTCAGCCATTTTGTTTGTTGGAGCATTGGGAAAAATGGAGATGGAGAAAGTGCCTGCAGCGGGTTTTGAAATAGTGGGACTTCCTATTGCTGGAATTCAACGTCGCCTCACATGGAAGAATTTGTTGGTGCCCTTCAAGTTGATTGCGAGCATGTGGAAGGCACGAAAAATTGTGCACGAGTTCAAACCTGATATTGCTATTGGTGTGGGCGGCTATGCCAGCGGTCCTTTGCTGCGCGCTGCGGCCGGTGCACGAGTGAAAACGCTCATACAGGAACAGAATTCATTTCCCGGAATAACCAATCGAATACTGGCGAAGAATGTCAATACGATTTGTGTCGCCTACGAGGGGCTGGAGAAATACTTCCCCAAAGAGAAAATTGTGATGACGGGCAATCCGGTGCGACCTGAGGTTGTGCAACTGCAAGGCAAGCGTGAAATTGCCTGTAAGCATTTTGGGTTGGATTCGAATCGAAAGACCTTGCTTGTAATTGGTGGCAGCTTGGGCGCACGCACCATCAACGAAGCGGTTGATGTTTCCGCAGAGCGATGGGAAAGTGAAGGTCTTCAAGTGATTTGGCAAACCGGGAAGGGATATGTGGAACAATCGAAGAAACGCTGTGCCGGATTGAAGCATGTGAAGTCGTTTGAGTTTATCAAAGAGATGGACTTGGCCTATGCGGCTGCAGATGCCGTGGTTTCGCGCGCCGGCGCTATGAGTATCTCAGAGTTGTGCTTGGTCGCAAAGCCTTCCGTTTTTGTGCCTTCGCCAAATGTGTCGGAAGATCATCAAACCAAAAATGCGATGGCATTGGTAAGCAAGCAAGCTGCGTTGTTGGTGAAAGACACCGAAGCGAAAGAATGTTTGGGCGACGTTGTAAGCGCCTTGATGAAAAAGGACGAACAGCGTGTTTTTTTGGCTAATGCGATTGGTGCTATGGCTCAGAATAATGCTGCTGAGCGAATTGTTGAAGAAGTGAAGAAACTTGTGCTGAGCCATGCCGAAGCACCTGCCATCTAGAAACGATATCTATGAATTTTGAAAAAACAGAGGTTTACTATTTTCTCGGTATAGGCGGAATTGGTATGTCGGCTATTGCGCGCTATTTCCATGCACATGGGAAGCTGGTAATGGGTTACGACAAAACCTCCACACCACTGACAACTGAGCTGGAAATGGAGGGTATCGCGGTGCATTTCGACGACTCTGTTTTAGAAATTCCACCTATTGTACGCCATACTCCAAAGGAAAAAGTGTTGGTCATATACACGCCCGCCATACCGAAGGATAGTCAGGAGTTGAATTGGTTGGCCGAGCAAGGTTACACGCTCATTAAGCGTTCGCAAGCATTGGGAATTATTACCGCACAGAGTAAGAGTATTGCTGTTGCCGGCACGCATGGAAAGACAACAACAAGTTCCATGATCGCCCATTTACTCGTGCACAGCGGCAAAGGATGCAACGCTTTTTTAGGAGGTATTGCCACTAATTATGGAACGAATTTATTGCTAGATAAAAACGCAGAGTGGACGGTTGTTGAAGCCGATGAGTATGATCGATCGTTTCTAACACTTTCGCCAACCATTTCGGTAATCACCAGTACCGATGCCGACCATCTCGATATCTATGGTTCGCATGAATACATGAAGGAGTCGTTCAATTTATTTGCTCAAAAACTGGGTGACGGCGGCTTGTTGATTTATCGGAAGGATTTGCCAATCATGGCTTCTGCTCTACCCGAAGGAGTGAAGTCTGTCGATTACAGCGGATCGGTGCATGCCGGACATTGTGCTGCGAATATTCAAATCAAGGACGGAAAGTATTATTTCGACTATCATTCGCAGGGTGAATGCTGGCCTGCTGTTGAGCTTGGTTTGCCGGGAATGCACAACGTCGAAAACGCAGTTTCGGCCATTGCTGTTTGCCAGGCGGTTGGGCTTACTCAGGCAGAAATAAGGAATGGGTTGAGTTCCTTTCAGGGTGTGAAGCGTCGCTTTGAGTACCACATCCGCCGCGATGATTTGGTTCTGATCGACGACTATGCGCATCATCCTGAAGAGCTGAGGGCCTGTATTTCTTCAGTTCGTCAGTTGTACCCCGAGAAACACATTACCGGCGTTTTTCAGCCCCATCTTTTCACCCGAACTCGCGATTTTTTGGAAGAATTTGCTCGTAGCCTGGAGTTACTCGACGACATCATCTTACTTCCCATTTATCCGGCTCGCGAATTACCCCTTCCGGGAATTGATTCACAATTGCTGTTGGATAACATTTCCAAACCCACTAAAAAACTCGTCGAGAAACATAATTTATTAGCAGAGTTGACCGGTAGTCCGCGCCAAGTAATCGTTATGCTTGGAGCAGGTGATATTGACGCACTTGTGAGCCCTGTGGCGGTGGCCTTTTCCGGTAAATAACGGCGGTTAGCCCTCCGTTCGAAGCCAAAAATCATGACGAAGGAGAAAGGAAATATCTTCATCAAAAACATCGAGCGTCGCAAGCGATTGCGTGCGATTGTGGTGTATTCGCTGTCCATAATAGGTGCGGTGGGGCTGTTCGTTGCTCTGGGTTTTGTTGGAAAGAAACAAAGTGATACACGTTGCTGGAAGCTGGAAGTGCAGGTAGAATTGAGTGATGGAAAAAAGTTTATCGATGAGCAACAGATAGCAGCACTTGCCGATAGCGCATCTGATGCTATCGTTGGGAAGTCGTTGAATGAAGTTGACTTGGGGGCTATCCACCGGGCAATTGCAGCAAACTCCTCCGTGCGCGAGGTTCATGTGTATACAACAGTCGATGGCCGTTGTGTGATTAAGGTAAAACAGCGCACTCCTATTGCCCGCATTTTTAATCAGCGCGGAGAGAGTTATTATCTCGATGCGGAAGGCTATACAATGGAGTTGTCGGAACTAACCACAATGAAGTTGCCGGTATTTACGGGTGAGATAACAGACGGTTTACGCGCAGAAAGTGTAGCGACTAATTTTCCGGACAGTCTTGCCGGAAAAACAATACTCGATGAGATCTATCAGTTCACCCAAGTAATTGCTCGCGACACTTTTTGGCGCGCTCAGATAGAGCATGTCTATGTGAATCCTGCTTTCGAGTTTGAGATCATTCCACGCGTGGGCAATCAGCGTGTAAACGTGGGTTACATCTACAATATGGAAGAGAAACTGAGAAAGCTACATGCCTTTTACGAGCATGCAGTAAAGATGGATGATTTGGATCGATTCTCTACGCTGCAGGCTCAGTATAGCGGGCAGGTTGTTGGGGTGAAGCGGCAGTATGGCGGAACATCAATTATTGAATAACAGAAAACGAAAAACTATATGAATTCAGAAATCGTAGTTGGCTTAGACATCGGAACTACCAAAATTGCCTGTTTGGTAGGTCGACGCATGGAGAATAATAAAATTGAAATTCTCGGCATCGGTAAAAGTGAAAGTATTGGTGTGACGCGCGGCGTTGTCACCAATATCGACCGCACCGTGCAAAGCATTCGCGCAGCCGTTGAAGAGGCGGAGCGCGAAAGTGGTGTCAACATACGATTGGTGAATGTGGGCATTGCGGGCCAGCATATCAAGAGCCTTCAGCATCGCGGCATGCGTACGCGCCGCAATCAGGAGGAGGAGATTTCTCGCGCCGACATCGATGCACTGATTGATGACATGCACAAACTGGTGATGCTTCCGGGCGAAGAAATCATTCACGTTTTGCCACAAGAGTTTACAGTCGATAGTGAGTCGGGAATTAAGGAGCCGATAGGCATGTGCGGAGCACGCCTCGAGGCGAACTTCCACATTATCACAGGTCAGTTAACCGCCATACGCAACATCTACAAGTGTGTAACCAAGGCAGGTTTGAACGTAGATGCGCTTACACTTGAGCCACTCGGAAGTGCAGCTGCAGTGCTGAGTGAAGAAGAGAAAGAAGCAGGCGTGGTGCTAGTCGACATCGGCGGTGGTACAACGGATGTAGCCATTTTCCAGGATGGTATTATTCGTCATACCGCAGTGATTCCATTCGGTGGAAACATCATCACAGAAGATATCAAGCAAGGCTGCACCATCATGCGTAACCATGCTGAATTATTGAAAGTGAAATTCGGTAGTGCGCTGGCAACAGAGAACAAAGACAACGAAATCGTTTGTATCCCGGGTTTAAAGGGGCGTGATCCGAAAGAAATCTCGTTGAAGAATCTATCACAGATTATTCAGGCCCGTATGGATGAAATTATCGAGCACGTGTATTGGGAAATACGCAATAGTGGTTATGAGAAGAAATTGATTGGCGGTATCGTGCTCACGGGCGGTGGCTCACAACTCAAGCACATGAAGCAGCTAGTTGAATACATCACCGGTATGGATTGTCGAATTGGTTATCCCAATGAACATGTGGTGAAGGCGAAGAATGAGAATCTTCTTATTCCTGCTATGAGCACCGGCGTTGGACTGGTTATTCATGGCTTGGATAGATTCAGCACTTCAGCAAACGTAGTGAATGTAGAAATGCCTGCCGCTTCCGAAAAGAAGACGAAGAGTGTTCTCGTCGATAAGGACCGTGAAAAGAAGGATACGGTTGGACTGTTGACTCGCATCAGAGAGTTTTTTGATGCGGAAGAAGAATAATAATGGGTTAACGATAACAGTGGCGGTGCATTTCAATGAAACATTGTTTTGCATCGCCATTTGTTTTTAGTGCCATAGAAAAACGATAATTGAATGTCTACACTAATTGATTTTGTGCTTCACATTGATGAGCATTTGATGGCCATGGTTTCCAACTATGGCTTGTATGTCTACGCTATTTTGTTTCTCATTGTGTTTGTTGAAACAGGATTCATTGTTATGCCGTTGCTGCCCGGTGATTCGCTGCTATTTGCAGCAGGAGCCATTGCAGCTGCGACCGGTAATGATGGCTTGAATGTGTGGATCATCATGCCCCTGCTGATTGTAGCTGCGTTGCTGGGCGATAACGTAAACTACTTCGTCGGTAAGTTTTTTAGCGATCAGATCAAGAAGCGGGAGCGCATACTTTTTTTCAAGCGCGAGTATATCACACAGACGGAGGCGTTTTACGAAAAGTATGGACGTCAAGCTATCATTATGGCGCGCTTCGTTCCTATCGTTCGAACTATTGCTCCTTTTGTAGCGGGAGCGGGCAACATGCCTTACCGCAAGTACATCACCGTTTGTTTCCTGGGAGCAATTTTATGGGTAGTAGGAATTACGCTGCTGGGCTATACATGCGGTGGTTTTGAAATCGTAAAGAACAACTTTGAGTTGGTTGTATTTGGAATTATTGGGGTTTCGATTTTGCCTATTATCATCGGAGTATTGAAGGCGCGCTTCAAAAAAACTTCATAGCAATTGCAGCAAGGCGAATCAGCAAAGCGATTGTATGGCTTGGTGGGATATCCGCTGGTGCATTCCTTTTCAAAGGGTTATTTCACGGCGAAGTTTGCCTCGTTGAACTTGGTGGATTGTGCATATGAGAATTTTTCAATTTCATCCATAGAACAATTACCTGAAGTTATTCTGTCGAGGCCTGAACTGGCTGGATTGAATGTTACCATTCCTTATAAAGAATCCATTATTCCTTTTCTGCATGAATTGGATGAGGTGGCCGCGGCGATTGGAGCCGTGAATTGTGTTCGTATTCAGAACGGAAAATGGAAAGGCTACAACACCGATGCAGTTGGTTTTGAAATGAGCATTAAGCCATTTCTCGAGAATCATTACGAGCGAGCTCTTATTCTTGGAACGGGCGGCGCATCGAAGGCTGTAGCCTATGTGCTGCATAAGTGGGGCATTCCTTTTCATTTTGTAAGCCGCACTCCTTCCGGCGAGAATGAGTTGGGCTATGAAGTCTTGAAGTCGGATGTAATGCATCACTTTCCGCTCATCATCAATACAACACCGCTAGGCACATATCCCAACATAGATGCGTGTCCGGAGTTGCCCTACGAGGGACTTTCCGACAAACACTTTTTATATGATTTGGTGTATAATCCCGAGGAAACAACATTTTTGCATTTGGGTAAATTGAGCGGAGCCAAAATCATGAATGGCTACGCAATGCTTGTGCAGCAAGCCGAGCGCAGCTGGGAAATCTGGAATCGTGAAGAGTAAAGTTGAATGACACAACAACGAAAGACATTCACTCAGCATGTAATGGTGCTTTTCACAGGCACCGCTATTTCGCAGTTGATTCCATTTCTGGTTTTACCTATTCTACAGAAATACTATTACGGTCCGGAAGATTTTGCTAAGCTCGCCACATTCGTTTATTTCAGCGAGATGATGGGAGTTGTAAGCACGTTGAAGCTCGAGTATGCGATAGTTGGTAAGCCAACGCTGCGCGAGTCGCGCGAAGTGGCCATAACCGGTTTCAGAGTTGTGTTGATCAGTTCGCTGCTCACACTCGTGTTGTCATTTGTTTCCTTCCATTTTGATTGGATACACGGATTGCATGAACTCGGAGCGCTCGTTTTTCTAGTGCCATTTGTGGTGTTTTCGATGGGGTGTGTGCAGCTCACGGCATACTGGTTTAATGCACGAAAGGAGTTTGATCGAATTGCGAAGGGGAAACTTGTTCAGACGGTTTCATCGGAAGGAGTGAAGCTGTTGTCGGGCATTTCCGGATTGAATTTTTCCGGATTGATTCTGGGCCGTTTTACGGGCATCAGTGTAACTGCATTTCTACAGTATTGGCGATATAAGAAGGACGTAGTGGAAGTGGAGCAACGAAATTTCTCCAGATGGAAATTGCTGGGTGAGCACAAAGCATTTGTCTTCTACACGACGCCGAGTGTGTTTGTGGGAGCGTTTATCAACTTCATGTATATCGAGCTCTTCATGCAGAATTTCGGAGCCGCGAGCGCAGGCATGGTCAGCGTGGCAATGACCTATGTGGGCGCAGGTTTGGGCATGATGGCTGCCTCCATTTCGCAAGTTTACTTCGGTACTATTTCAGGTATTCATGATCGCAAGAACATGCGGCGTTTGTACACCCGTTTTTTGATGCGATTACTGGTTATATCGGGTGTTATGACAGCTTTGATCTGGGTGCTGCCTGCCTCGTGGATTGTGGGTGTGCTGGGCGAGGAATGGAATGAGTTAATAGTGTATTGTCGGGTTATCAGTGTTTGGCTGGGAGTGTGGTTTGTGTCTTCATCGCTGTCATTTATTTTCCTTCGTTTACGCGAGCAGCGAGCCATGCTGCTGTTTGACGCTCTGCATGTGCTGTTGGTGTATGCAGGTTTTCATGCAGGTAAGGCGATGTCGGGCGATGCGCTAGGCGCCTTGTGGGGGTTCACCTGGTCGCAGGTGTTGAGTTATGCCATCGCTATTGGATTAGCATTTTACTTTATAGCCACCAGCAAGCTGTTGGTGGATAGCAAAGAAACCGCGATTTAGTGCTCTATTGTCGATGTGACGAACAATGCTCTTTTAACAAATAAATGAGCGAAACGGAAAGTGCTCTTTTACCTTTGTGATATGGTGCATCGCACGGTCATTACCCCTGAAAATACAGATTCGAACTACTGGAAAGACGTTTGGAGATTTCGTGGGCTATGTTATTTTCTGGCTTGGCGCGATGTGTTGGTTCGCTATAAGCAAACGGCTATTGGTATTGCGTGGAGTGTATTGCGTCCAGCGTTGACCATTGGAGTGTTTTGGTTTATAGGATGGTTCTTCAAAATTCCGGATGAAGGAGTTCCGCGTATCATCATGGTCACAGCAGCAACCCTTCCCTGGCAATTTTTTTCATCCGCTTTTAGTGAGGCGGCCAACTCGCTCATTGCGAATCAGAACCTACTCACGAAGGTTTATTTCCCCCGAATTATTGTTCCGGTAAGCACCGTCATCGTGTGTTTGATTGACTTCCTCATTTCGTTCGCCATCTTGGTTGTTATCATGATCTTTTTGCGGTACACACCCGGATGGCAAATTATGTTGCTTCCATTTTTTTTAGTATTGGCTTTGTTAACCGCGATGGGTTCCGGATTATTTATCGCCGCATTGAATGTGAAGTACCGCGATTTTCGGTACGTTATTCCATTCATTGTACAATTCGGCCTCTATGTATCGCCGATCGCATTTAGTAGTAATACCATTTTTGCCAGTGCGGATATTCCGGATTGGGCGAAGGTGCTTTACGCATTGAATCCAATGGTGGGAGTGATTGATGGTTTCCGATGGTGTATTACAGGAGGCGAGATGGCAATTGCTACCGTACCGTTTGTTATATCCATGGCGATTACCGCATTGATGCTCGTTGTGGGCGTTCGGTATTTTCGGAGAATGGAAAAACACTTCGCCGATGTTGTTTGATACCGAAAATGAAATGACATTTGAATGATTAAAGTAGAAAATCTCACGAAGGAATATATTCTTAGGCATCAAAATGATAGCCGATATACATCGTTAAGAGATGTAATTGTCGACAAAGCACAAAATATTTTCAAAGCAAAATCGAGCCTGCAAGCAGATACTTTTCTTGCCTTAAGTGATGTGTCTTTCGATGTGAAGCAGGGTGAGCGTGTCGGTATTATTGGGAGGAATGGAGCAGGAAAGTCCACATTGCTGAAAGTGCTTTCACGTATCGTGACACCTACGCGCGGTCGAGTCACTATAGATGGAAGAGTTGCAAGTCTCCTGGAAGTTGGAACAGGTTTTCATGCCGAACTTTCTGGAAGGGAAAACATCTTTTTGAACGGTGCGATCCTTGGCATGACCAAATCGGAAATACAGAAAAATTTTGATGCTATTGTAGATTTTTCCGGTGTTGAGAGGTTCCTAGATACTCCTGTGAAGAGGTATTCTTCCGGGATGTATGTGAGACTTGCATTTGCAGTTGCGGCGCATCTCGAGCCTGAAGTGTTGATTGTAGATGAAGTTCTTGCAGTTGGCGATGCAGAGTTTCAGAAGAAGTGCATAGGAAAGATGAAAGAGGTAAGCAATGCAGATGGCAGAACAATTCTGTTTGTAAGTCACAATATTGCTGCTATTCGATCTATGTGTGAGAAAATTGTTTTTCTGGAGGGTGGTAAAGTGGTAGCCTATGACCAAACAGAAAAAGTGTTACCTCTTTATCAAGGTGTGCTAAAGGAGGGAAGCACGAATGGTATTTCTGTAACTGCAACTCCGGAGAGTCCAAGCGGCGAATGGGAAACAGGAACGGATTTGCACATTCGAATTTCCTGGGAAAAATATCGCTTCGATCCGGGGTGGCAGTGTGATATTGCCTGTTATACAATGGATGGAACAAAGCTTTTTGCTATTCAGAGCGAAACGTTTTCAACGTTTTCCTCACTCGATAAGGAACATAACGGTGTAGAGTTTTCAGTGAAAAATATGGGCTTTGCAAGTGGCGATCTTAGATTGGATGTAGGTTTGAGTAAGGCGCCTAAAGAACCCTATTTTTTTGTAGTCGAAAACTGTTTGATGCTTTCGCCAACCGACAAAGGGTTGCCGGAGTATAAAAGGAATGATGTCGTCATAATACCCCAGACAACATGCAAGGCGATCAACATCTGAACGTAGCTAACAATCTGGCTGATCAAAGTTATTGGGACGATGCTTACGCCACATACAAGCTGGTGAAAATCGATGGACCTGATGTAATTCGGGAGTGGATCGAACAACACATACCTCCAGGTGAGGGAAGGAGATGTCTTGAGGTAGGTTGTTTTCCGGGTAGATTCTTGACCGTTTTTGGTGATTTGGGATACGAATTGAACGGTCTCGATTTAACTCCTCGGGTTGAGCATGAATTTCCAGAATGGCTCAAAAGTCTCGGGTATAATACCGGCGAATTCAGGCGCATTGATTTCTTTCAGTACGAGCCGGAAAGCAAATTTGATATCGTGGCTTCATTCGGTTTTATCGAACACTTTAGAAATTGGGAAGAGGTGTTTTTACTGCATGCCGAATGGGTAGCAAAAGATGGTTTCCTAGTAATTGAAACCCCTAATTTCAGAGGGTGGTTTCAGCGGGCAATTCACTTGTTGCTCGATTATAAGAACTATAAAAGACATTACGTACCATCCATGAATCCCAAAAAATGGGAATCATTACTTGCAAAATCGGGATTCGAAATAGTACACGCAGGTTATATCGGTCAGTTTGAATTCTGGATTGATGAACAACCAACCAATTGGTTCAAGCGCAAATTACTGAATCAATTAATAAAAAATTATAATCTGTTCAAGGCGATAAAGCCTGGAACGAAGGCTTATTCGCCATACTGCGGAATAATTGCAAGGAAAAAATGAAACTGAATTACAGAAAATGAAGCCGCGACTTTCTGTATTGCTGCCTGTCTACAATGCGGAGAAATATATAAGACAGTCAATTGAAAGCATCTTGAATCAGACGTTCAGTGATTTTGAGTTGATTATTCTGGATGACGGCTCGAAAGATGGTTCAATGAGGTTGATTCAGGAAATTCATGATCCAAGAATCAAAATTATATCGCATAGCAATATGGGATTGGGAGCAACTCTTAACAAGGGTATGCAACTGTCCGTCGGAGAGTTCATTGCCCGCCAAGATGCTGATGATATTTCTTTGCCTGATCGGTTTGCTAAGCAGATCGATTTTCTTGAAAGGAACAGGGATGTCGCACTCGTTGGGACATGGGCTCAGATAATGGATGAAAATGGGAATCTTGAATCCAGGTATCACAAGCATCCGACAAATAGTAATGAACTTCGTTGTGACCTTGTCTTCAATAACCCATTCGTTCATTCTAGCGTAATGTTTCGACGAAACCAAATTCAAGAAGTTGGGGGATACGCAGATGAAAGAAACGCTTTTGAAGATTTTGATCTTTGGTCAAGAGTGAGCCATCATTTTTCCGTCGCGAATTTACCTGAAGTGCTCATTTACTATCGGGAAGTATCAACGGGAATCTCCAAGTCTAATCCTAATTACGCTGAATGGGTAATGAAGGTAACGCGTCAGAATATTCATCATTTTCTTCCCAATTTGAATACTGCAGAGATTGATAAAATAGCGAGGATATATCATGGGAAGGGACTTCGTGACGATCGTTATACGGATTCAACAATCAATGAGTTAATTAACCGGATAGTTAAAATTGTTGTTCCCAAAGCAACGATTGAAGAACAAATTGCTTTCAGCAGCAAACATGTCTTCCGGATGAAACGTAATTACTATAACTTTAGGCTGGAAGCTCAATATGTCGGAACACTCAAAAAAATCACGTTCCGAATAAAAAGAAGGATTCTATTCATGCTTTCACAGAAAAAGAATATGCAATGAAAATACTGCACTGCGTCGAATCATATTTCCCTGATATAGGAGGGATGCAGGAAGTAGTAAGGCAACTTTCTGAACGACTCGTTACTCTTGGTCACGATGTTACCGTTGCTACCAGAAAGCTGGAGGGGCGCAATACCTGTGTCATCAATGGAGTGCAGATCAAAGAATTTTCCATAACCGGAAATGAAGTAAATGGTATAATCGGTGAACGTGAAGTGTACGAAAAGTTCTTGGTTGAAAGCCGATATGACATAGTTACCTTTTTTGCTGCACAGCAATGGGCCACCGATATCGCCCTTCCTATTCTATCAAGCATTCATGGTAAAAAAGTATCGGTTCCAACAGGATATTCGGGATTTTACAAGTCTGAATATGCCGC
>JAIYBR010000192.1 GCA_027488435.1 Flavobacteriales bacterium | reverse complement strand
GACGTCATTACAGCAATTACTTCAAAGGGTTGCCGCATTTCAAAGAAGATCGTATGGAGCTCGTCACCACCGGTGACGCGGATGTGATTCTTCGCAAGTTGGAGGAGATTGTTGCCAAGTATGATGGCGTGGACTTTCTCGTTTAACCCCCCTTTAGATATCAGAGAGCAGGGCCGCAGTTCGTCCTTGCAAGGCGCCTACAGATCCTGGCCCAGATCGCGGCGGTAGTACTTATCCTTCCAGTTTATTTTCCCTGCGTTTTCGTAAGAAGTACGAAGCGCATCATGAATGTCATGTCCGTAAGATGTGATAGCCAGCACGCGACCTCCGTTGGTTACGATGTCTTCATTCGATTGCTTTGTTCCGGCATGAAAAACAAGACTGTTTTGCACTTCAGACAATCCGCTGATGATGTTTCCTTTTTCATACTCTTCAGGATAGCCGCCGGCTACGAGCATGATGGTAGATGCTGCTCGCGAATCTTTCTCGGGGCTCATGCCCGAGAGTGTGCCCGAAGCAGCAGCGCTGAATAGCGGAAGAACATCACTTGCAATGCGCGGCATTACAACTTCTGTTTCCGGGTCGCCCATGCGACAATTGTATTCGATTACAAACGGATCTCCACCGACGTTTATGAGACCGAAGAACACAAATCCTGTATAGCGCATGTTTTCTTCGCGAATGCCGCTCATGGTGGGTTTCACGACGCGTTCTTCGACCTTCTTCATGAAGGCATCATCCGCAAATGGAACCGGGCTCACTGCGCCCATTCCGCCTGTGTTTAATCCGGTATCGCCTTCGCCTATGCGTTTGTAATCTTTTGCTTCGGGCAGGAGCACATAGTCTTTGCCGTCGGTGAGGGCAAACACGGAAAGCTCTACTCCCGTGAGGAACTCTTCGATAACCACACGAGCGCTTGCATCGCCGAATTGTCCGCCCAACAGGGTTTTCAGGGCCTCTTCTGCTTCACTGAGCGACTCAAGTATCAATACTCCTTTTCCGGCGGCCAACCCATCGGCTTTTAGAACGTATGGCGCTTGAAGTGTTTTCAGAAAATCGATTCCTTCATCGATACTTGCTTGTGTGAACGTAGCATAGCGTGCGGTGGGTATGCTGTGCCGCATCATGAACTGCTTGGCGAAATCTTTACTTCCCTCGAGTTGTGCGGCGTGTTTATCAGGTCCGAGAAACTGGATGTTTTTGAGTGCGTCATCAGCAAAGAAAAAATCGGCCAATCCTTCTACCAACGGCACCTCGGGTCCCACGACTACCAGGTCGATGTGATTTGTTATAACGGTTGCGCGTATTGCTTCGAAGTCGCTCAATGAGCAGGGAATATTGGTGGCAATTTGTGCGGTGCCCGGATTCCCCGGGGCAACGAAGAGTTTCGACAGGATGGGGCTTTGAGCAATTTTCCAGGCAATCGCGTGTTCACGGCCGCCTGAGCCTAATATGAGTACATTCATGGGTTTGCTGTGTGCGGCAAATTTGAAGGGAATAAGCCGGTCTCTGATTTTGTTTTTACCAACAAAAAACCCCGACCAAACGATCGGGGTTGAATATTTTGTTCGAGCAACTTCAGTTACACGATTGTTCCGTCTTTGATGGCCTTTGCTGTGTAGGCCTTTTGGCGGCGCAGCCAGTAAATAATAGCAACGAATGCGAAGACAATACAAATCCAGTTGAAAGGTGTTGCAATAACTTCGATTACGTTCTTGAATGTCCACTGGAAGCCGTCGGCTATCGGTTGAAGGATGCTTTGAAGGTTCATGGTTGAAAAAATTGTGGGGCAAATCTAAGCGAGGTTGATTAAACCACCTAAGGTTACCTTCATTTTTGTTGCCGTTCTATTGTTGATATGATTCTACGCACCTATGCTTCCAACCAGCCCTTGTCGCTGAGCCTGCTTCCGGCGACAACGTTAACCGTGTTGTTTGTAGCAGCTGCTCGTGGAAGACTAGAGGCTTTGCATGTCGATTTCCCTGCAGACAGGCTGTTTGCTGGTTGGTATAGTTCACCATATGCCTTAGCTGCAATGAGCGGCGCACTCATTTTGCTGGGAGCTTATTTGGCCAATACTGTTTTTAATAGACATGAGTTTTTTAATGTACCAGTTTATGTTCCTGCATTTATCTATTCGCTGCTTGCAACTACGCTAGCTCTGATTCAGCTTTCGGTTCCGGTATTGCTGGCGAATGTATTTCTTCTGCTTGGTTTGAACCGACAGCTCAAGATTTTTCACCAGCCCAGAGTACTTGCTGAATATTTCGAAACAGGATTGTATTACGGAATCGCCGCCCTTTGTTTTCCGCCGTATATAACTCTTGCCGCGGCCATCTGGGCTGGCTCAATTGTATTTAGGGCCTTTCACTGGCGAGAATACTTGTTGCCATTGATTGCATTTGCTGTTCCTTTCGCTTATTGGATTTCATGGTTGTATTTCTATGACAATCTTTCGGCATTGGTCCTCTTTCATAAATGGGTGAGTTTTGATGTTCAGTCGTTTTTCTCTTCGTGGGGTAGATCCGAAAGGGTTTTTGGTATTACCGTGTTGACTTCTTTGTTTTTTGCCTTGCCGCGTTATTTATTCCTCAACGAACGCTCTTCCAACCGTTCGAAAACCATTCGCATATTGTTTTTCCTGGTGGCACTCGCGGCGTCAGGCTCTTACTTTCTCGCGTATGCATTGACATGGAAATGGATAATCATGGCTGTGCTGCTTCCCGTGGCCTTTACGCTAGGCTATTGGTTTGCTAATTACCGGGTATCTCTTGTGGGCCCATTTCTATTCTATGCTATTCTGATTACCTCGCTTTGGTGCGTGGTGTCAGCGTTAATTTAAATTTTGCTTAGTCTCGGTTAGCGCAGCTTCATCCGATATTTGGAATTAATTCAAGGGCGGTTCAACCATTTGGCCTTTGGAATTGTCTCGATTCGGAATGCCCTGTAAACTGATTCATATTGTTGTTTTCTTTCTTCTGATGCTGGCTAATCGAAGGGCACAAGCTCAGCCGCGGTGGATAGAGAACCGCGGACAGTGGCCCGAGCAGGTGTTGTATCAAACACCGCTCAATTCCGGTGTGCTGTGGACAGAAAGAAGCGGATTCACCTATCAGCTATACAATCCCGATGAACTGCAACAATTGATTTCACAGCACGGCGCGGGAGAAGACGAAACTCTTCATGGACATGTGTATCGCATGAATTTCATCAATGGCGACGCTTCCCAGGTAAGCGGAATGGAGTCAGCGGGCTATTACATGAACTATTATACTTCGCCCGACAGCAGCAGACATGCGGATCATTGCAATGTATGGGCGCGAGCTCGTTTGGAGAATGTTTATGACGGTATTGATGTGCTCGTTTATGGGGCGAGTGGCAGTTTGAAGTATGACTGGGTCCTGGCGCCCGGGGCGAATCCATCTGATATCGAAATTGAAATTGAAGGAGTGAGTTGTGCTTTGGTACCCGTCAATTCAGGAAGTGATCTCGAGCTGCAAACAGCGGTGCAAACCATTATCGAGAAACATCCTTTTGCTTATCAGGTCAAGAACGGAACCATGCACGAAGTCGCATGCACGTATGTGTTGAATGGTAACCGTTTGCATTTTTCACTTGGTAATTATGACCCGGAATTGCAGCTTATCATCGACCCCGAGGTTTCTTTTTCTTCCTACATCGGTTCACCGGCAAGCAGCTGGGGTTTTACGGCATGCGACGACTCACAGGGAAATCTGATTGCCGGTGCGGTTGCCTTTGCGCCAGGCTATCCCACTACAACAGGGGCATTTTCGGCTACATACAATGAAGCCCTAACGAATAGCTTCGATATCGCAATTTCGAAATTCAGCGAAGATGGCACGCAGCTGTTATACAGCACATACCTCGGCGGAGAGTATCAGGAAACACCCAACAGTATTGTTGTAGATCATGAAGATGAAATTATCGTATACGGATTAACGGGTAGCCCTTCTTTTCCCGTTACTCCGGGAGCGTATCAGCCGAATTTTATAGGGGGGCGGCCATTTAGTGGCGGAGGTTTTTTCTCGGCACAGCAACCAAATGGCAGCGATCTTTATGTTACGAAATTTAGTTCCGAGGGCGCCCTTTTAACCTCCACGTTTATTGGCGGCTCGCATACAGACGGCCAAAACAACGGCGATCAATTGTACTATAATTATGGTGATGTTTTTCGAGGCGAGGTTAATGTGGATGCGCAGAACAATATCTATGTGGCAACGGTCACACGCAGCCCTGATTTTCCGGTAAGCTCAGGCACTTTTGGTGGAGGCGATTATGATGGTGTGCTTTTTAAATTATCGCCCGACTTGAATCAACTTCTGGCCAGCCGTTTTTTGGGCGGCGCTGGTCGCGATGCGTGTTATGTGATAGAGTTCAATCCGTCGGGTCAACTCATTGTAGCAGGAGGAACACAAAGTGCCAATTTTCCGCTCATAACACCCGGTGCTTATGATGCGACTTGGAATGGGGAAACCGATGGCTACGTGGCTATACTCGACCCTTCTGATTTGACTCTAATGGCGGGAACCTTTGTTGGTACCGACGAATATGACCAAGTGTATTTTGCACAAAGCGATAATTCGGGTGATTTGTATGTGTATGGTCAAACATCCGGAAATATGGCAATAACCCCGGGTGTCTATGGCCAACCGGGAAGCGGGCAGTTCGTCTCTAAATTTTCTTCGGATTTGTCGGGCATGCTCTGGAATACAACCATTGGAACCGGAAGTGGTGAAATTGACATTTCGCCGACAGCTTTTTTAGTGAGCAACTGTGAGCAGATTTACATCAGTGGTTGGGGTGGCGATGTGAACAGCAATAACTGTTCGGGCCAACCCGGTTCTTGCTATGCAGAGGAAAGCACAACGATTGGCTTACCCTTAACACCTGACGCGTTCCAAAGCACCACAGATGGAAGTGATTTTTATTTGTGTGTCTTGACACCTAATGCACAGGACGTGCTTTACGCCTCTTACTTAGGTGGAGCGGTGAGTAACGAACACGTGGATGGCGGCACATCACGTTTTGACAAGAATGGATCGGTGTATCACGCTGTTTGTGCTGGCTGTCAAGCCAACGACGACTTCCCTACAACACCCAACGCATGGAGCAGCGAGAACCCGAGCACAGGGTGCAACCTAGCCGTATTTCGATTCGATTTGAATGCCATCCAGGCAGAGGCAAACATGGATGGTCCAAGTGAAATTTGTTCGGGTGATGTAGTTACATTCAACAATAGCACTGACGGTGCCAGCAATTACATCTGGCATTTCGGCGATGGCACTTCGAGCTCAAATGCAGAGCCTACTCATCAATACACCCAAAGCGGCGATTATGAAGTGCAATTGATCGGATACGACAACGCCATTTGTATTACGGCAGATACTGCATATCTCTCATTGACCGTGCTGCCAGGAGTTGATCCTGCAGTTGTGGGTGATCTGGTGGTTTGCCAGGGAGAATCCTCTCAGCTTGTTGCCAGCGGTTCTGCAAATGCTCACTGGCTGCCCGATCCGTCCTTGTCTTCTGCTGACGTGCTCGACCCTATTGCCTCTCCCGTAATTACGACGACCTATTTATTTACTGATTTCAACCAATGTGAATCGGAAACGTTGAGCGTGGTGGTAGAGGTCAGTCAGCTGAATATAAATGCCACGGGAGACACTTCCTTGTGCGCAGGTCAAAGCGTTCAGCTGTTTGCCAGCGGTGGCGTTTCGTATGCATGGTCGCCGGCATCATTCCTCAACTCGACAACATCTGCTTCTCCAATTACTACAGCTCAAGTGAGCACAGAATATACGGTAGCGGTTACAGATCAAAATGGTTGTGTAGATGAAGCAGTTGTCGAGGTTGTTGTTTATGACGAAGAACCGGGAGGACAGATGTATCCTGAGCTTTCGCTGTGTGAAGAACGTCAAATTATACTAGAAGCCGAAAATGGAATCACATGGAACTGGTTCCCGAGTTCATCACTAAGCTCAGCCACCATTCAAAACCCCATTGCCTCACCCGAAGATACGATGTTGTATGTTGTCGAGATCACGAACACTTGCGGCTCCGGATTCGACAGTGTAATAGTCAATGTGATTCATTCGCATTTAGAAGTCTACGGTGGAGGAAACATTTGCGCGGGCGATACAATCGCGGCATGGGCAACAGGCGCTTTAAGTTACTCATGGAATCCTTCCGCATTCGCGAATCCGGCTGATGCGCCACTGGTTTATTTGTCGCCCGAAAATTCCACGGTCTTTGAAGTGACAGGAGTAGATGGGTTCAATTGCGTCGCAACAGCAAGTGTGAATGTGAATGTTTATCCGCGTGCGGAAATCGATGCGGGCCCCGATGCGTATTTCGATTATCCTGATAGTATCATGTTGTATGGAAATGCAATGGGATTCGCTTGTTACTGGTGGCCTTCCGAAGGATTGAGCTGCGACTCCTGCGAACAGACGTGGGCGTCGCCTGCGGAGCCAACGGTCTATCACTTGGCGATTGTCGATGATTTCGGGTGCGTGAATGACGACTCTGTTTTTGTCAGACCATACTTTCCCTTGTTTGTGCCAAACGCGTTTACACCCAATGCCGACGGAGTGAACGATGTCTTTCAGGTAAGCGGGCAAACGGTAACAGGTTTTCATCTCACTATTTTCAATCGATGGGGCATGAAAGTATTCGAATCATTCGACATGCAAACACCCTGGGTCGGCGATGCGGGAAGTGGCTACTACGCTCCCAACGACGTTTATAATTGGGTGTTGGAATACGACTCACTGGATAGGCGCAGCCGACTCGAAGGCCATGTTGTTTTAACACGTTAATAGAAACATCGGTATTACCCTCTTCACCGAATATCTTAGCGCCACTTTTTAATTAACATACAGCATGGCTTACGAAAATATACTTGTCTCGATTGAACAGTCGGTGATGACCATAACCATCAATCGTCCGACACAATTAAATGCCTTGAACAGCGCTACTATACAAGAGCTGAATAAGGCGCTTGCACTGGCCGACATCAACTCAGAAGTGCGGGCTATCATCATCACCGGTAGTGGTGAGAAGGCATTTGTTGCAGGCGCCGACATCAAGGAGTTTGCTGATTTTAGCGTTGAGCAAGGACGTTTGCTGAGTGCATTGGGTCATAAGCTCTTGTTCGATTTTGTAGAGAACATGAGCAAGCCTGTGATAGCAGCGGTGAATGGCTTTGCCCTTGGCGGTGGTTTGGAGTTGGCCATGTCATGCCACATGCGTATCGCTTCAGATAATGCTAAAATGGGATTGCCTGAAGTGACGCTTGGTGTCATTCCCGGTTATGGGGGAACTCAGCGTTTGGCCAATCTTGTTGGCAAGGGAAAAGCAATGGAGATGATTACTTCAGCGGCCATGATTCCCGCAGCTGAAGCGCAGGAGTGGGGTTTGGTAAACAGAGTAGTTGCTCAGGCAGAATTGCTTCCTACAGCCATAGAACTTGCGCAGAAAATCGCGAAGAATTCACCGACTGCGATATCAGCGGCCATTCGTTCGGTGAATGCCGGATTCAAGCCGGGAGCGAATGGCTTCAATGAAGAGATACGTGAATTTGGACGTTGTTTCGGAACCGCTGATTTCCGCGAAGGAACCACGGCATTTCTCGAAAAGCGCAAACCTGTTTTTGAAGGAAAGTGATGGCCGTTCAGATTCAAGTCATCAATCGTTCGAAGCATGCATTGCCTGCTTATGAAACGGAGCAATCGGCGGGCATGGATGTTCGCGCCAATATCGATGAGTCTATATCAATGAACCCATTGGAAAGAGCGATCGTTCCTACGGGCTTGTTCATAGCGTTGCCGCCCGGATTTGAGGCACAAGTGCGCCCAAGAAGTGGATTGGCTGCGAAACAAGGCATAACAGTGTTGAACTCCCCGGGTACGATCGATGCCGACTATCGGGGTGAAATCAAAGTAATTCTCGTGAACCTTTCCAATGAAATCGTCCATATTCAAGATGGCGATCGTATTGCACAACTCGTCATTGCTCGCCACGAGCAGGCGGTTTGGGAAGTAGCTGAAGTCCTTGGCGATACAGCCCGCGGAGCCGGTGGTTTCGGCAGCACCGGCAAGCAGTAATGCGCTCTTGTATCGAATGAAACTAAATTGTGGAAGTTGGTTTCTCCATTACTTTGTCTAGTATAAATTCGCGCAACATTTTTCAACCCAAACCACGCTATGGCAAAAGGTCTTTTTGGAAGCTCGTTGATGAAGAAGTTCTGGATGTCGATTACCGGTCTTTTTCTCATTTCATTTCTCTTAGTGCACTGTGCATTGAACGCATTGATTTTCGCCAATGACGGCGGAATGTTGTTCAACCAAGGAGCACACTTCATGGGAACCAACATCATCATTCGCACCATGGAAATTGTGCTTTTCGGGGGCCTCATCGCTCACGTTGTGGATGGTTTGATGCTCTTTTTTCAAAACCGTTCAGCACGTCCTGTGAAGTATGCTTATGAAAAGCCTTCAGCGAGCAGCAAGTGGTATTCACGCAGCATGGCGCTGTTGGGCACGCTCATTTTGCTGTTCCTCATTTTGCACTTGTATCACTTTTGGTTGAGAACACGCATCACAGGATTGACCGTGCAGCCGACACACGTGTTCTTTGAAGGACACAAACTCGAAGATTTGTACGGCGAGATGAAGTTTGTATTCAGTCACCTGTGGGTTGTAATCGTATACGTGCTTGGATGTTTCTCACTCTTCTGGCACTTGTTGCACGGCTTCCGCAGTGCATTCCAATCGCTTGGTTTGAACTATACCAAATACAAAAACGGCATTGCGTTTTGCGGTGATTTGTTCAGTGTTGTTATCCCAACAGTTTTTGCCGCTATGCCCGTGAGCATGTACATGGGATGGGTTCATTAATGAATGTAGATTAAAGCACCTTAAAAAAGAATGGAGCTCAATTCGAAAATACCCGATGGATCACTCGATCAGAAGTGGACCAAATACAAGGGAAACGTTCGCCTGGTTAACCCGGCCAACAAAAGAAGCATTGATGTGATTGTGGTAGGAACCGGTTTGGCCGGGGCCTCTGCGGCTGCATCGCTGGCTGAAATGGGGTACAGTGTTAAGGCACTCTGCTTCCAGGATTCACCGCGTCGTGCGCACAGTATCGCCGCCCAAGGTGGTATCAATGCTGCGAAGAATTACATGAACGATGGTGATTCTACCTACCGCTTATTCTATGACACGATCAAAGGTGGCGACTACCGTTCACGCGAAGCCAACGTGCATCGCTTGGCAGAAGTAAGTGCCAATATCATCGACCAGTGCGTGGCGCAAGGCGTTCCATTTGCGCGTGATTACGGCGGATTGCTCGACAACCGTTCGTTTGGTGGTACACAAGTATCGCGTACGTTCTACGCAAAAGGACAAACCGGACAGCAATTGTTGTTGGGTGCTTACTCAGCGTTGTCTCGCCAAATTGGTAAAGGCACCGTTGAAATGCTCAACCGCCACGAGATGCTCGACGTAGTAATCGTGGACGGAAAGGCTCGTGGCATCATAGCCCGCAACTTGGTGACCGGCGAGTTGGAGCGCCACTCAGCGCATGCTGTTGTGCTTTGCACCGGTGGTTATGGTAACGTTTTCTTCCTTTCGACCAATGCGATGGGTAGCAACGTGACAGCCGCGTGGCGCGCGCACAAGCGTGGTGCTGCATTCGGTAATCCGTGCTTTACACAGATTCACCCAACCTGTATTCCGGTGAGCGGTGATCATCAGTCTAAGTTGACACTCATGTCGGAATCGTTGCGTAACGATGGCCGTATTTGGGTGCCCAAGCATAAAGAAGATGTAGAGGCTATTCGCGCGAAGCGTTTGAAGCCACAAGATATTCCCGAAGATCGTCGCGATTATTACCTGGAAAGAAGGTACCCTGCGTTTGGTAACCTCGTACCTCGTGACATTGCATCGCGCGCTGCCAAAGAGCGTTGTGACGAAGGTTTCGGCGTGAATGCAACAGGAGAAGCCGTGTATCTCGATTTCTCTTCAGCCATTATCCGTTACGGTAAAGCGCAAGCGAACGTGAAGGGAATTCACAATGCTACTGACCAACAAATTATTGAGCTCGGAACGAAAGTGGTGGAACAGAAATACGGAAACCTCTTCCAGATGTACGAGCAAATCGTAGCTGAGAATCCGTATACAACACCCATGATGATTTATCCCGCGGTGCACTACACCATGGGAGGTTTGTGGGTCGATTATGAATTGATGACGTCGGTGCCCGGATTGTATGCGTGTGGAGAGGCCAACTTTAGTGATCACGGAGCGAACCGTCTCGGAGCTTCGGCTCTTATGCAAGGTTTGGCCGATGGTTACTTCGTGTTGCCTTATACCATTGGTAATTACTTAGCCGATGAAATTCGTACCGGAAAAATTTCAACGCAGTCGCCTGAGTTCGAAGAAGCAGAAAAGAATGTGCGTAAGCAAATTGATTCCCTACTCAATAACAACGGAACGGAACCGGTCGACCACTACCACCGACGTTTAGGAAAGGTGATGTGGAACGAGTGCGGAATGGCGCGCACTGAAAAAGGATTGAAATGGGCAATTGCGGAGATTCAGCAAATACGCAAAGAGTTTTATGCCAACGCCCGCGTACCAAATCAATCGCTGTACATGAATACGGAATTGGCGAAGGCACTTCGCGTGGCGGATTTCATTGATCTCGGTGAGTTGATGTGTTGGGATGCCCTCAACCGCAATGAAAGCTGCGGCGGTCACTTCCGCGAAGAATATCAAACGGAAGACGGTGAGGCACTTCGCGATGACGAAAACTTCAAATATGTTTCAGCCTGGGAATGGTCGGGCGATCCGTCGGCACCGAAGCTGAACAAAGAGGAACTGATATACGAGAACATCAAGGTGCAGCAGCGTAGCTACAAGTAGGCTTCTTGCATCACTCAAAGCAATACGATTAAGTTAAATGGTATGGTCGCGCTGCTGTGCGACCCAACAAGATAAAAACTCATGGAAAAAGGAATGAACCTCAAGCTGAAGGTCTGGAGACAAAAGAGCACCGCAGATAAGGGTGGCATCGTCGACTACAACGTCAACAACGTTTCTCCCGACATGTCGTTTCTCGAAATGATTGACGTGCTCAACGAGGACCTTGTGAAGAAGGGTGACGATCCTGTTGCCTTTGACCACGATTGCCGCGAAGGCATTTGTGGTATGTGCAGCATGTTCATCAACGGTGAGGCTCACGGCCCAAACCGCGGTGTAACTACTTGCCAGCTTCACATGCGATCGTTCAAAGATGGCGACACGGTTTATGTAGAGCCATGGAGAAGCGAAGGTTTCCCGGTTATTAAGGACTTGATGGTGAATCGTGGTGCGTTCGATCGCATCCAGCAAGCCGGTGGTTTCGTGTCGGTGAACACCAGCGGACGCACTATGGACGCCAACGCGATTCCAATTCCGAAAGAGGATGCTGACAAGGCGTTTGATGCAGCTACTTGCATCGGTTGCGGTGCCTGTGTGGCAACGTGTCCGAATGGTAGCGCTATGCTGTTTGTTGGAGCGAAAGTTTCTCAGTTTGCGTTGCTTCCACAAGGACAAGTTGAACGCAAGGATCGCGTATTGAACATGGTGAAGCAAATGGACGAAGAAGGTTTCGGAAACTGCTCAAACATTGGTGCATGCGAAGTTCAATGCCCTAAAAACATTTCCTTGGAGGTCATCGCTCGTATGAATCGCGAGTATCTGACGGCCAACGTGAAGCCTGAGAATTAATAGTACGATGTGAGACCTCCTATCGGTGGTAACTGGAAAACTACCGATGGGGGCTCACTATCTTTCACTTGTGAGAGTGATTGCTCCCTTAAATCAGGATAAAGAGTTTCTGTATTACGACTAATGTTAGTCGTTCTCTTTGTCTTCTCTGAAGATATCATTCATGATATCACTAAACTCAATGCTGCTGTCCATCACGGTTTTGCCGATAACGGAAAACTCAGCGAGACCGTGTAGCACAAACTCCATCATCATAAGCTTTTCTTCATTTTGAATGCCGGGGCAATACTTGTCGACGATTTCATGCAGCACCGGAATGCTATATAGCACGTTCGCGTATTCATCGCGTGAATAGTCGATTAGTATCTGAACGTTTTCGTTCGCAAGATGCTCGATGATGGGTTGATACGGATTCTGAATTTTCTTACGCTTAATGGTTTCCGGGCTTGGAAAAATCTGCGGAAATTTTTTCCGAATGGCCATGCCAAGTAGGCGCATTGCAACGAAATGCGGGCCTTCTTGTTCCCCTTCATATACGAGCTCTACTTTACCGGTAATGGCCGGAACTATCGACATCATATCACCCACTCGAACGTGTGTTTTCTTTTCCTTGTTGATGATGGCTCTTCGTTCAGCACTGCTCACAAGATTCTCCATGGCGCTGATGGTAAGGCGCGCCGATACTCCGCTCTTCTGATCGACATACTCGCTTTCACGCGCTTCGAAAGCGACCATCTCAATCAACTCACGCATGAAGGGAGAAACCGTCACGCGTTTCCGTTGCTCTTTGGTATGGTGGGCTTCGAGTTCCGTAATCTCCATTCCAAGCGCAATGCTTTTCGGATAGTGTGTGATAATCTGACTTTGAATACGGTCTTTCAGCGGAGTGATGATACTTCCGCGATTGGTGTAGTCTTCCGGGTTGGCCGTGAAGATGAACTGAATGTCGAGCGGTAAACGCAATTGAAAACCGCGGATCTGTATATCTCCTTCTTGCAGAATATTGAAGAGCGAAACTTGAATGCGTGCTTGTAAGTCGGGCAATTCGTTGATGACGAAAATGCAGCGATGACTTCGTGGGATCAGGCCGAAGTGTATGACACGCTCATCGCTGTAGGCAAGTTTCAGATTGGCTGCTTTGATCGGGTCGATGTCGCCAATCAAGTCGGCAACACTTACATCGGGAGTAGCGAGTTTTTCTACATACCGATCCGATCGATGCATCCAACGTATCGGAGTTAGATCGCCGTGCTCTGCTAAAATGTCTTTTGCCGCGTGGCTTAACGGTTGAAGCGGATCATCGTTGAGTTCGCTGCCATCTACACACGGGATCCATTCATCGAGCAATTCCGTGAGCGTGCGGGCAATGCGCGTCTTCGCTTGTCCGCGCAACCCAAGAAGGTTGATGCTATGCCCGCTCAAAATCGCACGTTGCACATCGGGTAAAACAGTTTCATCATAACCAATAATTCCCTTGAAAGGATTCGTTCCACGCTCCATGTGTCGGATGAGGTTGGAGCGCAATTCTTCCTTCATTGTTTTTGATGCGTACCCTGCTTGCTTCAGTTCTCCCAGGGTGGTTATGGTGGTGTGTTTCATGCTGCTTGTCAGATTCTTTTTTTGCGGTTGCGCTCGTAGTCGCTCAAAATGCTGTCTCCAAGGCCATCGAGACCCGTGAATAGCGCCTTGCCGCCGTTGGCTTCTGTGAATTCTTCAATGAATTGTTGCAGGTAGTTGTCCTGCGCAATCATGAAGGTCGTAATCGGAATTTTCTTCTTGCGACATGCACGTGCCAGGTTGAGGCACTTGTTTGTGATGTACGGGTCGAGTCCGAATGAATTTTTATAGTACTGTCCGTTTTCTTTGATACACGAGGGCTTGCCGTCGGTGATCATGAAAATCTGTTTGTTTCCAGAACGCTTGCGACGTAGTATTTCCATGGCCAGTTCGAGCCCTGCCCCAGTGTTGG
>JAIYBR010000088.1 GCA_027488435.1 Flavobacteriales bacterium | reverse complement strand
GCAATAGCTTCGAAGAAATACGCGCTGTGGTAATAACGCTTGAGCAAATTCCATTCGTGATCTTTCACGATAGGTGGAAGCTGAAACAGGTCACCAATCATCAGTAATTGCACACCACCGAATGCCTTGGAAAAATTGCCACGAACGCTTCGCATGCGATAATCGATGGCGTCCAACACATCCGAACGAAGCATACTCACCTCATCAATAATCAGTAAATCGATGCTTCTCAGAACTTGCTTCTTCAGCGAGCTAATCGGGTGCTTGCGCGAAAGTGTAAACTGTGTGTAGATGTTGGCGTCGGAAGTGAATTGTCCGGAAGGAGTGCGATCCGGCAAGAATGTTCCCAACGGCAACTGGAACATAGAGTGAATGGTTGCACCCCCTGCATTAAGAGCGGCGATGCCGGTTGGAGCTACAATCGCAAAACGCTTGTGCGTGCGCTCACCCAAACTGCGGAGGAACGTAGTCTTACCAGTGCCCGCCTTACCTGTAAGAAAAATATGTGCGCCCGTGCTATTGACAAAAGCAGCAGCGGTTTCAATCATATCGGTTTGGTGCTGTGTTCCTTCCATGCGGCAAAGAAACAACGTCGCAAGAAATCCATGTGCAATAAATTATTCCGAAACGAAATACAGATAAAATTGAATCTGCCTCTGTGGACGAGACAATTGATAGAAGCACGCCTTCGCGAAGTTCAAGGCAAGGCATAAGAAAAAGTCAGTTGGCAAATCGTGTACGCCGTTTCTACTGTGATAATAGAATTCGGACATCCATTCGAGCGACGAAGAATAGCATGTTTCAGCAAACGCGCGCCGCTGAGCAACTATATTTGCTTCGCAACATCAGCAAGATGTTGCATTCGTTCACGGTGAATCCTGCTCACTTTCATGCCTTTCAAACTTCCATAGAAGGAATTGATATTCCTGAGCGGCTCAATTTTCCTTTTCACTATACACCGCATAAAATAGCGCTGATTGCCGCATCCGAATTACGCCACTACCTCGAAACGCAACAAGAGTGGGAGCACGACTTTGGCACTCACGACCCTTCTATCGTGGGTAAAATGTTTGGTGTGCTCGTGGTCAAGAATCAACAAGGAGATCTGGGCTATCTATGCGCTGTGTCGGGTAAATTGGCCGGGCATAACCAACACTCGAAGTTTGTTCCACCAATCTTTGACATTCTCGATGAAGATGGATTTTTCCGCCGCGGTGAAGCGATTATCTCAGAAATAAATGAAAGAATCGAATCGCTGAAAAAGAGCAGCGAATTTCTCCATGCTCAGCACCAATTGGAAGAAGCTAAAGAACGCGCTGCATTGGAAATAGGAGAATGCAGGAACTTCAACAAACAGCAAAAAAAGGAGCGAGATCTTATCCGCAAGGCATTAGATGCTGAAGCTCCTCAACATGATTATAGTGAGCAGCTTCGCAGGCTTGAACAACAAAGTATCAACGAGCATTATCGATACAAGCAATTAAAAAAAGAATGGATCGAGAAACTCACTTTACTCGAAGAGCAATGGGCTGTCTTCGAGCACGCGATAGACGTCCATAAGGAAGAGAGAAAGCAACGATCGGGGGCCTTACAACAAGAAATTTTTGACCAGTTTTATTTCGTAGATCAGGAACTTCGGAGACAGAGTGTGAAAGACATTTTCATGCTCCATGAAGACGGCAAACCTCCCGCGGGCGCGGGCGAATGTGCTGCTCCCAAATTGTTCCAGCATGCATTTCTGAACGGCCTAACGCCCGTGGCCCTTGCTGAGTTCTGGTGGGGACAATCGCCCAAAAACGAAATACGTCTCCATGGCAATTACTATCCCGCTTGCCGCGGAAAATGCGAACCCATTTTAGGCCATATGCTTCAAGGATTGGAAATGGACGAAAACCCCATGCTCAACAATCCGGGAGAAGGGAAGAGCCTCTCGATACTATGGGAAGATGAACACATTGCTGTCGTTCACAAACCGCATGATCTGCTTTCCGTTCCGGGAAAAATGGTGAAGGACTCGGTGCGTACCCGATTGGCCGATTTATATCCACAAGCCACGGGCCCGTTGGTCGTTCATCGGCTGGATATGTCGACATCGGGGGTCATGCTTGTCGCGAAAACAATTGAGATCTATCGAATTCTTCAACGACAATTTGAGCAGCGTGAAATTAAGAAGCAATATGTGGCATGGCTTGATGGAATTGTGACAGAAGACGAAGGACAAATCGACCTACCCTTGCGCGTCGACCTCGACAATCGACCCAGACAGCTCGTCTGCTTTGAACACGGCAAAAACGCTCTTACGCGCTGGACGGTGCTTGAACGATCAGAAGGTAAAACGAAAATTCACTTCTTTCCTATCACCGGACGCACGCATCAACTGCGCGTGCATGCGGCTCATACGCTCGGACTCAACATACCCATTGTTGGCGACGATTTATATGGTAAGCCCTCAACGCGTCTGCACCTTCACGCAGAGCGAATAGAATTTCTGCATCCCATTACCAATCGTTGGGTCGCCGTAGAATCGCTGCCGAATTTTGATTTAATTCGCTGACATATACCTTGCACACATTCACGACGCCTAGCAGAATGCCCTAGAAAATGTCATGAAAGAAAAGTTGACCTTCCTAATTTTCGCATCACTCGGTGCCTTGTGCTTCATGATCGATGCCTTTTACAACGGCTATCCGCTCGTATACTCCGACACTTCCACCTACATCGCCTCAGGGTTCGAATTAGAAACACCGTTCGATCGTCCGATTACCTATGGCCTTTTTCTGAGAGCTACGAGCCTTAACGGAATCTCGCTATGGAGCGTAATATTCTCGCAAGCCTTGCTATTGTCCTCGTTGATACTTCTTGTAATGCGCCAGTTCTTGAATCGCGTGACTTATCTATACGCAGGAATAATAACCATATTCTTCCTCTCACTATTTACCGGAGTTTCCTGGACCGTGAGTCAATTGATGCCAGACGTTTTTACGGCCATCGGTTTCCTGCTTATCATTCTAATCGTGACAGGAAAATTTAGCCCAACAATCAAAGTTGGGCTCTATGTTCTCTTTTTCGTTACCTGCGCCATGCATTTGTCCCATGTGTTATTATTCACGCTACTCGTGACGTTCATTTTCTTATTTCGCCGGTTCTTGATTTCGGACGAAGTTTATTCATCGAGTAAAGCAAGATTGACAACATTGCTGATACTTTCCATAGGTTCCTTTGCGACGATGAGTTCGGCAGCATCAAAATCAAAGCACATGTTTTTCATGGGAGCAATGGTTGAGCACGGTATTGCAAAAAGCTACCTTGATGAGCATTGTGCAGAAGGGAAATACCAATTGTGCCAGTATAAAGACTCCCTTCCGCAACGAGCGTACGAATTCGTTTGGGACGAGGAAAGTCCCGTCTATAAAATGGGAGGCTGGAAAACAACGAAAACGGAGTTCAATGAAATCATCGGCAGAACGCTCACCACTCCTAAATATATTGGGAAGCACATTCAAGCGTCCTTGAAAGCAACGGCAGAGCAGTTATCGCTTTTTTCAATTGGTGATGGCAATGGGGTTTTTCTGACTGGCACGCTATTGCATCAGCGCGTGGGCACATACTTCCAACATGAACTAAACGGGTATGAAAACGCTCGTCAAAACACAAGGACTTTAAACCTCATTAACGTCAAGAATACTGTTTTCTTTAGCGTCATGATCATCAGCTCGATTGCATTGTTCCTCGTTCTTGCACTGGGAAAGGGTTGGAACGATGTGCGCCTTCGATTGCTGATTCTTGTAGTTATCGTGGGCGTTGTTTTAAATGCCTGGGACTGTGGCACGTTCGCCAATGCGATCGATCGCCTGGGGTGCAAGGTAATGTGGCTCATTCCGTTGCTGACAATCATTCTTGGATGGAAGTGGTTTACTCAGAAGAGCAAAG
>JAIYBR010000100.1 GCA_027488435.1 Flavobacteriales bacterium | reverse complement strand
TGGATGTAGAAACCATTACTTGGTTGGAAAACTTCCTGGCCGATTTCCAAAACACCGTGATTGTAGTTTCGCACGACCGCCACTTCCTCGATTCGGTGTGCACGCATATTGTCGATATCGACTTCAGCAAAATTCAACTCTACACCGGAAACTACACCTTCTGGTATGAGTCGAGCCAGCTGGCTTTGCGTCAGCGTGCAGACCAGAACAAGAAGATGGAGGACAAGCGCAAAGAACTGCAAGAGTTCGTGGAGCGCTTCAGCGCGAACGCCTCTAAATCGCGACAAGCTACGAGCCGCAAAAAGCTTCTCGACAAACTTGTAATCGACAACATTCAGCCTTCAACCCGAAAATACCCGGGCATTATTTTCCGACCCGATCGCGAATGCGGTGACCAGATTCTCAACATCGAAAATCTGTCGAAACATTCGGCAGAAGGTCAACTGCTCTTTGCGGATGTATCATTCAAACTTCTAAAGGGTGATAAGGTAGCGATCCTCTCCAAAGAACACAGTGCCATTACGGCGTTCTTCGATATCATCGCAGGCGAGTCAACCCCAGAAACGGGAGACGTAGAATGGGGAAGCACCATTACGACCGCTTATTTACCCAACGAAAACGCAAGCTATTTTCAGTCCGACGACAATCTGGTGGATTGGCTTCGCCAATACTCGCGTGATAAGGACGAAACCTATGTGCGCGGATTTCTTGGCAAGATGCTTTTCAGCGGTGAAGAGGTTTTGAAGAAATGCAATGTGTTGAGCGGAGGAGAAAAAGTGCGTTGCATGTTATCGCGTATGATGCTGAACGGCGCTAACTGCCTCATTCTCGACGAACCAACCAATCACCTCGACCTCGAATCGATTACTGCGTTCAACAATGCTATGAAGGACTGGAAACACGTTGCCCTCTTTACGTCGCATGACCATGAATTTGTGCAGACTGTTGCCAATCGTATCATTGAAATTACACCTTCGGGAGTAATCGACAAGCGAATGAGTTACGATGAGTATTTATCAGACAAACAGATTAAAGCGCTCCGGGAGTCGATGCATGGTACTGAGGTAAGCCGATAATCGAAGGAATTTCCATCGGCCCACAACCCTAAGTTACGTGTACCTTTCCAACATGAAACTTGTCGCCTATAGTATACTTCTGCTGCTACTCGTTGGCTGCAACTCGGCTAAGGTCATTTTTGAAGAGCACCGAAGCGTTGGTGATGACATGACATGGAAAAGTTCAGAACCCATCACGTTCGAGATAGAGGTTAAGGAGAATAAACATCCTTACGAAATGGCTGTTGCGATTCGATACGCAGATGGTTTCCCATTCAACAAGGTGCCTATTCAAATGACAGAGACAAGTCCGCAAGGCGAGAGCGTGCGAAGAGATTTCGAAATCATGATTCAACCACGTCCGGGTGAATACCTCGGCGAAAAAGGGTTCGACATCATCGATCTGGAGCAGATCATCGATACAGAAAAAGAGTTTACGACTTTCGGAAAATACACCTACACACTCGTCCCGGTTGACAACGACGAACATGGTTTTCCCTTGATCATGGAAATAGGACTTGTATTGAAAGACACGGCCAAGCATTGAGTAATTTGGACACACGCCACCATGAAATCGCGCATTGAATCGAATCTGAAGGAAGCGAAGGTGTTGCTTGAAAGCGGCGAACTTGTGGCTATTCCTACCGAAACAGTGTATGGTTTGGCGGCGAATGCATTTCAGGCAGATGCTGTGATTCGAATTTTTGAAACGAAAAACCGACCACATTTCGACCCTCTTATTGTGCATGTTGCCGGTATTGAGGGCGTGAGCGAAGTGGTGGCAGAAACTCCTCCGGTAGCGCTGAAGCTCATGCAAACCTTTTGGCCAGGTCCACTAACCATTGTACTTCGAAAGAGCAGCAAAATACCCGATATCGTTACTTCAGGACTCGACACGGTTGGAGTGCGAATGCCGGATCATGCCTTGACGTTGGAGTTACTGCGTTCACTCGATTTTCCATTGGCCGCGCCAAGCGCCAATCCTTTTGGATACATCTCTCCTACTTCCGCCCAGCATGTAGCAAAGCAATTGGGCGACCGAATTCCTTATATTCTCGATGGCGGAATATGCAGTGTTGGAGTGGAATCGACTATTATAGATTGCACTTCTCAAACACCTGTTGTTCTTCGTTTAGGTGGGACTACTATAGAACAAATTACTGAAGCAATCGGGTTTGTAGAAGTCAACACTACGAGCAGCAGCGCGCCGCAAGCGCCGGGAATGACCCTTTCGCATTACGCTCCGCGAAAGCATATGTATATCGGTTCCATTCAAAATTTACTGCAAGAAATAGAAGGCGAAGTAAGTGTTCTCAGTTTTCAAGACTCCTATCCCAATTACCGAAATATTCGATTGTCTGAAACGGGTGATTTAAAAGAAGCTGCGCGAAATCTATTCTCCGCCATGCGCATGCTCGACGCTGATCCCGGCCATGTTATCATCGGCGAATGGTTACCGGATGTAGGTTTGGGAAGAGCCATCAACGATCGCTTGCGTCGGGCTGCAAGTCAAGCGAAAAGCTAGCGGACAACGAGAATACAAGCGGGGTTCAATAACGCATGAAAAGAGATAGCAACATCATCTTCATACACCTAAAGTATTATAAACAAACAAAGTCGCTATTCATAATGGCTCCACGGCTGAAAGTAGATAAACCTGTTTTCTGGCGTTTCTCGATTGAAAATGGCATTTAAATCAGACAATAAAACATGGGGCTCAAGCAACGCCTTTCCATGATAATCTGTTTGCATAGCATTGCATGCAAAAACCCCTTTCCCGCTAAACGCAGGCAGCTGGCTTAATCGGTCGTCGCCTTCCGTAATTTGAATGGCAGAATGGAAGTTATCTTCATATACAATCTTGCCCCAAAAATTGGCTCGTGATGCCGCTGCATAAAAAGTTTCAAAAGGCAACACCAAATTTCCGGTGCGTGCTGAGTCCGAAAACAAATAACTACCTCCGGCATCATAGATAAGCGTTGCCAGATAACTATTGCCCGCGGGTACAGCCCAACGATCGCCATCCATGGAGCCCGCAAAAACAACAGGACGATTCTGATTCAATATTGCGATACTGTCTCGCAGGGCTAAATAGCGAAGTTCAATTTCCTGAAAAAGGCTATCTGCCTGAGCTTGCTTATTCAGTAAGCAACCAAATAATCGAATCCATTCCGCTCGACCCAATGGATGATTTTCCAGATATTCTGAAATTTGAACACACCCGATGCCTTGCGACAAATAGCGATCGTAGCTTTTATCGCCGAAAGGATAAACAAACAACAAATCCGGTTTGATGCTAAAGAGTATTTCCTCGTCCAGTTCATTGCCCATCGAGAGATTCAGAATTTTTCCTTGCGCATGCATTTGCTTTGCTGAAGGGTCCATCATTCTATCAGCAAAGCAGGTTCCTTTGAGAACATCCAGAGAATTCAGAGCTAACAAATAAGGGATATGCGTGGTCGATAAACATGCAAGGCCATGAATAGCCGGTCGGTTCCATCGAATCGTCTGCAAGGTATCGCCCGGGGAGTTCAAATCAAACAAGGTGATGAGAAGGGAGCTATCGGCACATACTTTCCAATCAAAGCCGCGAGCGTATCGTGGCGTTATGTGCTGTAAAATGGCTGAGTCTGAAATCAGATTGCGTTGATTACCCGTTTTGCAACCCAAGAGCTCAAGCAAACAGGTCAACGTAACGAGATAAAACAAGATTCTCATTTTCCTTTGTTCTAAAGCTCATCATGTTTCAAACAACCTGAATCAATGAGTCGTTTGACCGATTTCAATTGCCGAGCTTGGTGTGTGAGCTGCACATGCCCCATATGATGGCAATCGGTTCCAATGAAACTGACCATGCCCTTTTCAATTAGTCGTTCGGAAATGCGCTGGCAAGAGGGACCATATTGACCTGTCAAGCTATTTATGTTCAGCTGAAGCATGACCTCCTTATCAAGCATACTTTCATACTTCGCAAAATTGCCATGCCAGAATTCATAGCGCTCCGGGTGAGCTAAAATGGGCTGGTATCCAGCCAATCTCATATTAAAAATAGCACGTCCAAGGTTGATATTTTCAGCTGCAAATGAAATCTCGAATAAGACAAATTTCTTTTTACCAAACGAGAGCAAACGCTGCTCTTCGATTTGCTTTTCGAAATGCTCATCGCAGTAATATTCGGCTGCAGCTTCTATCTCGACATCTATTTCACGGCGTTTAATTTCCTCGCGCAGAATGGCCAACTTATCCAGAATGATTTCGGGAGTATTCTTATACATATCCCAAAAAATATGCGGTGTGGTGATAAACTTTTTGTAGCCCATTTCCTGCAAATGCAAAATGAGCTGAATGGACTCTTCGAGATTGGCAGCGCCATCGTCGATACCGGGAAGCAAGTGGCTGTGCATATCCACACCGATCACCGAAAGATCGATTGGGTCGATTGGCTTATCCTTTCGACTGGGTTTCCACTTGTCGAAAAATCCCATGACTACCGATTGTACTGTTGTTCGTAGTAATTCCTATAACTGCCGCTCGTTACTTGCTCCAGCCACGCATCGTTCTGAAGATACCAATCAATTGTTTGCGAAAGCAAGGTTTCGAATGGCTGCGTTGGCTCCCAGTCAAGTTCCGTCTTCAGCTTAGTGGCATCGATGGCGTAGCGAGCATCATGGCCAGGGCGATCGGTTACATAGGTAATGAGTTGCTCACTCTCTCCATCGACGCGTCCCAACTTTTCATCCATCAATTTGCAGAGCAACTTGACCACGTCAATGTTTTTCCATTCATTATTTCCACCGACGCAATAGGTATCTCCCAACTTTCCTCGGTGAAAAACAACATCAATAGCACGGGCATGGTCTTCCACCCAAAGCCAGTCGCGAATGTTCTCACCTTTTCCGTAGACAGGCAAAGGCTTCTTGTTCTTAATGTTATGAATGATAAGCGGTATGAGCTTTTCAGGGAAATGATGACTTCCGTAATTATTGCTGCAGTTAGAAATTAGAATGGGTAAACCGTAGGTATGATGATAAGCTCGCACCAGATGATCACTAGAAGCTTTACTGGCGCTGTATGGACTTCGCGGGTCATAGGCAGTTGTCTCGGAAAACTTACCTTCTGCACCCAACGAACCAAACACCTCATCGGTCGAAACATGATAGAATCGTTTTCCATCCATATTTCCCTTCCAACTCTCTACAGCGGCATTCAACAAATTCGCCGTTCCAACCACATTGGTTTGAATGAATGCATCGGGCCCGGAAATACTGCGATCGACATGACTTTCAGCTGCAAGATGGATCACACCATCAAACTGCTCTTCGCGAAACAACTGCTGAATAAACTCTTTATCGGTAATATCACCCTTCACAAACCGATAGTTCGACTCTCCCTGAACATCAGCCAGGTTAGCCAGGTTACCAGCATAAGTGAGAGCATCCAGATTCACAATCGAGTACTGGGGATAGTTTCGTACGAACCTGCGCACAACGTGCGATCCAATAAATCCGGCGCCGCCGGTGATGAGTAATTTCACTTTTTAAGGATAAGGGGTAAAGTGTAAGGGGTAAGGGGTAAGGGGTAAGGGGTAAGGG
>JAIYBR010000287.1 GCA_027488435.1 Flavobacteriales bacterium | reverse complement strand
TGCTTTCGTCGAAAGCAGTGAACTGATAGTTTCCACATGTGATACCATCCAGAATATAACCGCAGTCGTATTCAACATCATTAGCATCAACTATAGTAACAGTTCCGGTTCCGCCTGAACACTGCAGTTCAATAGAGCCACCGAGTTCACCAAAACACAACTCGTCGGTTAAAACAAAAGCCTCGAAGAGGAACGGGGCTGGAAACGTAACATTGAAATCGGGGGTCACAGCTTGGCAACCGGCTGCATCTTCCATCGCGATGTAGAAATCTCCTTCCGGTAAATCAATTATCTGAAGGATCCCATCGGCACTTGTATAACTATTCACTTCTACGTTGTCGGTGGTGTAGAGTGTATAGGTAACGGTTTCGTTGCCTCCTGAGTTCAGTTCGAGTGTGGCAAGTTCATTTTCGAAACACGGATTTGAGATGGTGATATCCTCTGTTGACAATGGATTTTCGACGCAGGGATTCGAGGCAGAAAAGCACACATTGGTTGCTTGAATTCCGGGAACACCATTAGCATCTCGATATTGAATGTTGATGCACGCATCCATATTTCCGCATGTAGTAAACTGACCGATGAATACGCGAGAGTTCTCGTCGGCGTTCGTGGGCGATTGAGGATATTGTTGAAAGCAAGATGCACCAAACATGGAATACTCATCCCAAAAAAAACTTCCTCCGTCGAAGTTGTCGGGCGTGGCCATCTGCTCGAAGTTGTCTAGCCAATCCTGGCAAGCACCAATACTTCCTAGGTTATCGCATCCCCCGTTGCTATTACATGTTTGGCCTATAGTTAAGTATGAATCGAACTCTGAGGTAGGGAAGATGTCATACAAGCACAACTGATTAAATCCGAATGCATCTCCCAATTCATGCTGAAAAACCCCGCAATCGAAGTTGAAGAAAATTCCGTTTACGGCATCTTGAACACAGTCGGCCGGATTTTCAAGGGCAAAGATGTTGGTCAGATAGCAATCACTATTGGCGAACTGAACATAAACTTTATAGGTTACAAAGCCCGTCAAGTCGTGGTTGGCCTCACCATAATCACCATTGTGGACAATGGTCTCGATGTAAATAGGAGGGTTGGCTAATTGTGCCTGTGCAAATGAAGCGTAGAAGCACATCGCCACCATTACCAGCCGGAGGATTTGTTTAGTCATGTGATTGGGTTCCTTCTTGTAAGTCGTGCGTTGGGTTAAACAACGTTGCTTGACGTTAATAAAAAAAGCCAAGCGGTGCGAATTTACTATAGATCATGGATGGATTTGATATTGATAATCAATCAAATTATCCTTCCGCTCTTGGATTGTTAAGTGAGCTACACCAAAGGGACGTATACCAGTTTTTTCGTTTCGAAAAAGGAGTTTGTGAACCACGATTGTAGCTGATACACTTCAATGTCTTTGGTGAGACCTTTAAATTCTTCTTTGAGATCGCCTCCTTTCAGGCAGATGAGTCCGTTTGGAACAGCGTTTATTTGCTTGGTAGAAATTTTCCCACGACTCCATTGAAGCAGGAGACTTAACTCGGCCACCGCTCTGCTTACTACAAAATCGAACGATCCACGCGTGTTTTCAGCTCTGCCATGAATGGCAGTAACGTTCTGAAGACCGATGGCCTGGCTGACCTCCTGAACAACTTTTATCTTTTTACCGATGGAATCGACCAATACAAATTGAACCTCGGGATTGAGTATGGCGAGCGGTATGCCTGGGAATCCTCCTCCTGTGCCAATGTCGAGAACCCGTGAGCCCGGGGCAAATTGAAGAAACTTGTGAATCGCCAGGCTGTGCAATACATGGCGTGTATAGAGTTGATCGAGGTCTTTGCGCGAGATCACGTTGATTTGGCTATTCCATTCTTCGTAAAGGGGGAGCAGCTGAGTAAGTTGCGCCTTTGCCTTTTCTGAAATCGACGGAAAATATGCGAGTAATTCCTCCACCGTCTGCTTAATAAATGTCTTTGGTGTTTTGCATCATCTGGAAGAGAAATTCGCGCGCTCTGAAAAGCTGAGCTTTCACCGTTCCTAGCGGTAAGTCGAGCTCTTCGGCGATTTCTTCGTAAGCCATTTCATCGAAGTAGCGCATTTCAACTAATCGGCGGTAACGTGGCTTAAGCTTGTCTACAATCTCTCTCATTTTGCGAATGCGCTCTTCCTTTTGCATGGCTTCAGCAGGATCGAGTACCGAATCTTTGATGCTGATTTCGATGGTTTCCCCATCGTCGTTGCTGTAACCCTGATCGATCGAAACGGCGCGAATGCGTTTGCGGCGAATGAAATCGATACAGTTGTTGGAAGCGATTTTGAACAGCCAGGTTGAGAAGGCGTATTGAGGAGTGTATTGTGCCAGTCGCTTAAAGGCCTTGCCGAAAGCTTCAATCGTCAAATCGTCGGCATCGTCCTTATCATTGACCATCTTCAGCAACATAAAGTATATAGGCTCCCTGTAGCGTTGCATGAGCTCGGCGTAAGCCTTCTGGTCTTTTTCATGCAAGGCCTTTTGTACGAGTTTGTAGTCGTACTGACCTTTTTCTGAGAGATGTTCAATTAGTTCCATTTCTTTGGTTTACTCAACAGGTTAATGAAATACAATCCGAAGTTGATTGCGTGCAATTGAACTTCGAGCACAGGCGATAGCCAGGCTATGTCTTTACTCAATGCCAGCTTTCCCGATACGTGGTGCAAAATAGCAATTTGAGTGATGTATCGCACCGCCAGTCCGCCAATTATAAACAACGGGTATGTGTTGAAATACAGTGCAACCGGAGCGGATGCAAGCATGGCTGCAAAGGCTAACGGCCAAACCATAAGCATCCATTTGTGGGCTGTTTTATACATACCCGATGTACTGAAGTGCCTTCGTTTTTGTGTGAACCACGCAGACCATGTCTCTTTGGGTATGGATATGGTCTGACTATCGGGAGCGGAAATGGCGAGTGTGTTTTTGGAGTTCGCCACCTGGTTTACAAACAGATCGTCGTCGCCACTGGCTAAACTGTAATGACTTTTGAAACCGCCAATTTTAAAGAAGAGGTCTTTGTGATAGGCCAGGTTTCGACCTACACCCATATAGGGTGAACCACTGCGGGCGAAACCGATATATTGGCAACCAATCATCATGGTGTCGAAACGAATTATGCGATTGAGCCAGCCTTCTCTGCGAGCGTAGGGTGAAAAACCAATTGCAAGTTGTTTCGAATCGGATAAATGCCCTGTCATTTTCGTAATCCAATCGTTCGAAGCCGGCTCGCAGTCAGCGTCGGTGAGAAGTATGATATCGTTCTTGGCGGCTTTAATTCCCAATGTGATTGCGAATTTTTTACCGTTCATGTTTTGCTTTTCTTCATCGATATGAATTACGTGAAGTGCAGGATAACTGAGCGAAAGGGCCTTGAGAACTTCAGCTGTATCGTCCCAGCTGCTATCGTTTACGATTATGACTTCGAAATTGGGATGGCGCTGTGCCATTATTTTCGGAACATTCTCGAGTAGATTCTTCTCCTCGTTGCGAGCCGCTATCACAACGGATACCGGCTGTATCGTGTTTTGGCTGTTATCCGGATGGCTTGCCGCTTTTAAAAAACGGAATACAAGGATGAAGAGCTGAATGCAAAGCGCAATTCCAAAAACAATAGCTGCAAGCAAGCCAAAGGACGAGTTTTCTATTAGGTCAATCATACAGAATTAATGCGCTTCGAAATTATTTTGGAACAGGCGAACTGAAAAGGAAAAAGGCCCTTCGCAGGGCCTAGTTATTCACATCTGAAATCCTTAGTAGTTATACGTTACTTTTTTCGATCGGTCGGCGTTAATCAGAAGTATGATGGTTCCTGATTTACCCACTCTGCAGCTCTTCAGGTCGAAGGCAATAGTTCGCCTCACCAGCTCGCGGCAGCTGTCGCCGTTTCCCTGGTGGTCCACAAACAGGTTGAGCTGCGGCGGCATGCTTTTCATGTAGTTGCCATGGTGACGTGCGGTGAATACGTGCTCTTTACAACCTCCACTATATTCTGCTGCAATAAACAGCGTGTCGCCACTCACGCGCACATTGTGCGCCTCGAAAGAGTCGCGGCCGTAATGTGTTGTGTCGAGCAATATGGGTTTTACCTCCAGCTTTTGACTGAGGGAAGCAACCGGTGCGTCATCCGATTCATTCGTTTTTGTCTTCCTGGCTTTGCAAGAGCTGAGCATTGCCGATGCAAGCATCAATGTCGCGACAGAAGCAAGAAATATCGTGTGTTTTTTCATTGCTGATCAAAGGTTAGATTTGATATAGTCCACAATCTTGGTAATCAGGTGAACCCGGTCTTTGCCCCTTACATTGTGCGCATGGCCCGGATAAGCGAAGAAATCAACCTGAACTTTATTATCAACACACGCCTACAAGAAGTTCACGTTGTGTTGCATTACGACCACATCATCGTCCATGCCGTGAATCATGAGTAAGTTGCCTTTCAGGTTTTTCACATGGTTCGTCAGGTTCGAGTTTTTATATCCTTCCGGGTTTTCTTGTGGAGTATCCATATAGCGTTCGCCATACATCACTTCATACATCGACCAGTCAATTACAGGCCCCCCGGCAACACCAACCTTGAATGTTTCGGGTGATTTAAGCATGAGCGTTGTAGTCATAAATCCTCCGAAGCTCCAACCATGAACCGCCATGCGCGAAGCGTCCACGAAAGGTTGCTTCTTCAGCCATTCAACTCCGGCGAGTTGATCTTGCATTTCGGCGGTGCCTAGTTGGCGATGGATGATTTGTTGGAAGTCGCGCCCGCGGTTTCCCGAACCGCGATTGTCGAGTGTAAACACGAGGTAGCCTTCTTCAGCCAGTTGATTCATCCAAAGTGATGCGCCGCCAAGCCAACTGTTGGTATTCATTTGCGCGTGCGGTCCGCCGTAGACATAAACAACTACGGGATATTTCTTCGAAGCATCGAAATTGGTTGGCTTGATGAGTCGGCACCACAGCTCGGTTCCCGTGGGACCGGAAATAGGGAAGAGCTCTGTTTTTCCGATCGATTTACCCGCATATGGATCCGCTGCAGTGTGAAGATTGCGAATCATGCGTCCATCGGTTTTACCCAGGTTAATCGCATTGGCGACGGTGAGGTTTGAGTATTGATCGATTACGAATTGTCCATTTTCACTCACTTTCACGCTGTGTGTTCCCGCGATGGGTGTCATGTCGGTTAGGGACATATCCGATAAATTGACCTTATAACCTCGGCTTTCAGTAGGATTACTGCCGGTTCCCATTACGAAGGCATGCTTACCGCTTAAATCAAAGCCAAGAAATTCAGTGATGTCGAATTTGGCGTTCGTTTGCTTTAGTAAAGTGCCCTTGGTGTCGTACAAATACAGATTGTTGAACCCCTCGCGCTGACTGATCCAGAGGAACATGTTTGGTGATCCGGGAACGAAATAGGCCGGGAATTGAGGCTCCACCCAGCGTTCGTCATGTTCGGTAAATAAAGTGGCTGCTTGCATTCCGGTGGATGCGTCGAACGAGAGGAAACGCATATCGGTCGTTGTGCGATTCAACCAGGCAACGTAAATGGTTTTTCCATCGGGCGACCAGCTTAAGTTGGTCATGTAGTATTGGTCGTTTTCAGGTAAACGGCCCATGCTAAGCCTCACCGATGAATTGGTTGCAACATCGTAAACCCCAACATACACGACTTCACTGGCTGCACCCGCCATGGGATATTTAATGGTCTTACTCGAAGCTGGTGTTGTTGTGAAATCTACGAGCGGGTAGTTCGCCACGTTGCTTTCGTTTTTGATGTAATACGCGAGCTTCGAACCATCCGTATTCCAGAATGTGCCTTTGCTGATGCCGTATTCGTTGCGCGAAATACTCTGACCACATACCATGTGAGCCGGCTCGCTGGTCACGGCAATTTCCTTTTGGTTGTCATAGATGTAGAGATTGTTGTCGCGCGTGTAGGCCGTTCTGCGCGACTTGCTGTGAAAGTCGACGTTGGAGCCCTCGGCAGGGTAGGAAGATACCTGTTGCGCTTTCTTCAACTTCATATCGACTTCCCAGAAAGCATTCTTGTCTTCAAACGAGAAACGATCTGGGCTCAGCCATTGAATGGCCGGGAATCGTTTCAGCTCACCATTTCCCAGCAAGGTATTAAGTTCTGTCAAAGCCAGAAATTTGCGGTCTGCAGCTCCTTTTTTGAGCGCTCCTATCCAAAGCGTTTCGTCCTTTACGAACGAATACGAGTCTGCTCCAGTTACCCATTGCAACTGCTGAATGGTGGTGGGGGCGAATTGGCGAAACTGACCTGTAACGGCTTCTTCAAGAGTTAGCTTTTGCTGGGCTATTGCCAAGTGGGCGAGGCTAACAAGCAGTGTGATAATTAGGAGACGCATAGTTCTGAAAAATTGGGTGACGAAAATACGAAGCATCCATTTTCGGTTGTGTGAGCATTCTACCTGACGATAAGGTCGAACTTCTTCTTGAACCCGATGCCGATTGAAGAAATCTTGAGCTCATCAAATAAGAAATAGAAAGATGAGTTTCTTCGTGCGCAGTTTATTTTTGGCACCTTATGCAAAAACTGGTTCTGTTCATGTTTGCTTGTTTCATCACACTTGGGGTGTTGGGACAAACTGCGGTTTTGAAAGGAACCTTGCGCGACCTGGATGGATTGCCAGCTGCCGGCGTAATCGTTCAGCTGAAAGAGAATACGGCCATCGGAACCGCCACCGACGACATTGGCCAGTTTGTAATTACAATCCCCTCTGAAACCTCTGTAGTTCTTATTTTCAAAGGCATCGGTGCGAAGCCGATTGAACGCTCTTTTCAGTTGAAATCGGGTGAAGTGAAAGTTCTCGACTTGGTTTACGACAACACAGCTTCGGCCGGGGTCATAAACATTCGAGCGGAACGGGAAGGTGGCATGAAGCCCATTGAAACGAAATTGCCGACTAAGCTTCCAACGATTAATCCGGGCATTGAGTCTTACCTGCTTCAAATGCCGGTAAACTTCGCTTCAGAGCTGAGCAGCAGTTACAGTGTTCGTGGTGGTAGCTTCGATGAGAACCTGGTTTATGTAAACGGAATTCAAGTGTACCGTCCCTTTCTCGTAAGGGCAGGAGAGCAGGAGGGGTTGAGTTTTCCAAACCCGGATATGGTGAGCAATATTCGTTTCAGCGCCGGCGGTTTTGCTGCTCGCTATGGTGACAAAATGAGCTCAGTACTCGATGTTCAATATGCACGTCCCGATAGTTCTTACGGTTCGTTCACCGTGGGCATGCTGGGCGGTTCTGTTCATTATGCAGGTATCTCCAAGAGCAAGCGATTCACGCATAACACCGGAATACGGTACAAGGACAACTCGTACGTTTTTAATACGCTCGACGTGCAAGGCGATTATCAACCTCGCTACTACGACATCCAGTCATACCTCACCTGGAAGCCCAATCAATACAGTCCTTTTGAGTTGAGCTTTTTGGGCAACTATCAGAATAACCGGTATCGATTTGTGCCGAGCACGCGGCAAACCGATGTGGGCACTATCAATGAAGCCCTTCGCCTAACCGTTTTCTTTGATGGTAAGGAGGAAACACGTTTTGAAACGTTTTTCGGCGCATTGTCTGCCAAATACAATCCGTCGCCTTCTTCTCAACTCATGTTTACGGCAAGCGCTTTTAATACGTATGAAACGGAGCGCTTCGATATTCAGGGTGCATACAAGCTCGACGAACTCGAACGCGACCTCGGAAGCGATGAGTTTGGCGATGTGCTTCGCAACCGGGGCGTGGGAGGTTTTCTCGACCATGCGCGCAACGAGCTCGATGCAACCGTACTCAATTTCAGTCATCGGGGTTTTGTAGAGCGTGAATCACACAAAGACATTTTCTCATGGGGCGTAGATGCGCAGCATGAAATCGTACTAGACGAACTGCGTGAGTGGTCGCTCATCGATTCTGCAGGATATGCTTCACCGCGTCCTCCCGACTCCATCGGCTACACCAATCCTGCCGCTCAGCCCAACCAACTTATTTTTCTGAAGAACCGTGTAAGAGCCAATAACGAAGTGATCTCACAGCGATATTCAGCATATGCTCAATACGAGAAGCGATGGGTAAATGAAAACGGTGCCATATGGAGCGTAAACGCCGGCACACGAGGCAACTATTGGTCGTTCAACGATCAAATAGTGGTGGGGCCAAGAGCATCTATGTCGTACACACCGGTGTGGACCCAGTATCGCACCACCAAAGAAGGAAAGCGCGACTCCGTGCGCAAAGACATGGTGCTCACAGCATCGTGGGGTTACTATTGGCAACCGCCATTTTACCGAGAAATGCGCAATCTTGCCGGAGCTGTGAATCCGGAGATACGCGCTCAAAAAAGCATCCACTACATCGTAGGAGCCAACTACGTGTTTCAGGCGTGGGGTCGACCTTTCAAGCTGAATACGGAACTTTATTATAAGCAGCTGCGCGACCTGATTCCGTATGAGGTAGAGAACGTGCGATTGAGATATTTTGCTACCAACAATTCGAATGGCTATGCATATGGCATGGACGTAATGCTCAATGGGGAGTTCATTCGTGACGTGCAGTCGTGGGCGCGTTTTTCTTTCCTGAAAACAGAAGAGGATTTGACGAATGACGTTTATTACTTGTACCTCAACGCAGCCGGTGATACGATTTACAATGGCTTTACAATCGATAACGTTGCAGTGGACAGCATTCGACAAATACCGGGCTTTATTCCTCGCCCCAATGATCAACGCATAAGCTGCAGTGTATTGTTTCAAGACGAAATGAAACGCAAGCCTTGGTATAAGGTGCTCTTGAGTTTTTACTTTTCGACTGGAGTTCCATATGGTCCCCCTTCCAATGAAAGGTACCTTGATGTGAACAGAACGCGCAGTTATATCCGCGCCGATATTGGCTTCAGCCGCGATTTGATTCTCGAACGTAACAAAGGAAAGAACTGGTTCAATCGAACGTTTGATCGAGGATATATTGCATTGGAGGTGTTCAATTTGCTGGGCACCAACAATATCATCAATCACCAATGGGTCGAAGATGTGAACGGCCGTCAGTATGGAATTCCTACCTATCTCACCGGTCGTCGTTTGAACTTGCGTATGAGTTTGAGTTTTTGATTGGTATACCTTTGGAGCATTAAATTTTTTCTATGGACGAAGAACAAATTGAACGACTGCGGGCCCGACTCAACGAGATTCATGTATGGCCGAGTATCTTCATGTTCAAATTCATACTTCCCAGCGATGAAGTTCGGATCACGGAGTTAAAATTCATTTTTGGAGAAAGTGCAGAAATCACGGAACGACTCTCTGCTAAAGGCAATTTCACCAGCGTAACTATTCGCGAAATGATGCTGAACGCCGATGATATTTTTGATCGTTACAGAAGAGTAGGAGGAATCAAAGGAGTTATTTCACTTTAAAACGAAGCGATGAATACGTTGAAAGATGTTCTTCTGGTGTTTACGGTTGTGCTGTTGGTGTATGTTCTCTACCAGCGGTTGTTGCAGGTATTGGGAAAGAAGGAGCGTTCGAAGCGCTATGCTCGCGTGAGCGAAAAGCTTGAAGTTGAAGGAGGTTTTCTTAAAATGGACATGGAGCTAGAACAGCCCATGCTGCTCGAGTTGAGCGTACATACTTCGCAGGGAGAATTGTTGTTGGCACCGAAAGAGCGTTCACTCGAAATTGGTTCGCACAACTTGGAGGTAGATATTTCAACATTGAAATCAGGTCGCTATTACATACAGTTGAAAACACCGTCGGAAGTGTATTCACGTTATTTCGAACTGCCATAAAAATCGCCGGGAATGAAGTCATTGCGTATTGTTTTCATGGGAACGCCCGAGTTTGCAGCTACTTCGCTCGAAGCTCTTTTCCACAGTCGGCATCAGGTGGTAGGCGTTGTAACTGTTGCAGACAAGCCCGCGGGCCGCGGTTTACAGTTGCAGTCGAGTCCGGTTAAAACGCTGGCGCTGGAATATAATATTCCTGTTTTGCAGCCCTTAAAGCTGAAGGATCCGGTTTTTTTGGAAGAACTCAAAGCGCTTCAGGCTGATTTATTTGTGGTAGTGGCCTTTCGTATGTTGCCGGAAGTAGTTTGGAATATGCCAGCGCTTGGCTCCATCAATCTGCATGGTTCCTTGTTGCCTAAATATCGCGGAGCTGCGCCCATCAATCGGGCAATTATGAACGGTGAGACCGAAACCGGAGTGACCATCTTTTTCCTTCAACATGAAATCGATACCGGAAATGTAATTGCGAGCGAACGAATGCC